>DASWUP010000237.1:0-5369 GCA_036401635.1 Steroidobacteraceae bacterium | reverse complement strand
CTTGTTGGCGAGGATCGCCGCCGCACACAGCGCGGCGTTGGTCGCGCCGGCCGCGCCGATCGCGAACGTTGCCACCGGCACGCCCGCCGGCATCTGCACGATGGACAACGACGAATCCAGTCCCCCCAGGGACTTCGACTGCACCGGCACGCCGAGCACCGGCAGGCTGGTCTTGGCGGCGGTCATGCCGGGCAGGTGAGCGGCGCCGCCGGCGCCGGCGATCAGCACTTGCAGGCCGCGCTCGCGTGCGCCGGCGGCGTATTCGAACAACAGGTCAGGTGTGCGGTGCGCGGACACGACGCGCACTTCATAGGGGACCGCGAGCCTGTCCAACAGCTCGGCGGCGGACTGCATCGTCTCCCAGTCGGAGGATGAGCCCATGATGATGCCGACGAGCGGTTTCATCATGGCATTGTATCGAACAATGCGCGCAGCGCGCGAAACAGCTCCCTCGCACCCGCTCCGGCGCCGGCGGCGCGCGTGCGCTCCGCCTGCGCGACGCTGACCCGCCGGGCCCATTCCGCTCGATCGATATCCGGGCGCCAGCGCGCCAGCTGCGCCAGCGCCGGTGCGCCTTCCGTGATCAGCCGCTCGCGCCAGGCGGCCACGCGTTTGAAGCGCTCGGTCTCGCGCGCCGCGTGTGCGCTGCGGGCTGCGAGCGCGGCGCGGATCGGCTCCACGTCCACCCCGCGCATCAGTTTACCGATGTACTGCCGTTGGCGCGCGCCGGCGGCGCGGCTGGTGATGCGGCGCGCCGCGCGGATCGCCTCGCTCAGCGCCTCCGGCAACTGCAGCGCATCAAGCTCCGCGTCGCGCAGGCGCACCAACGCCTCGCCCAGCTCCTGGGCGGCGCGCGCGGCGCGCTTGCGCGCGCTCTTGCTGGGAGGCTGCAGGGCCTCGCCATCATCCTCGCTGTCGGCGGGGGGTGCTTCGATCACGGGCGGCTCGTTCGGGCGTTCACCGGCGCGGCGGCTGCAGTGCCAGGCGGTGAGCTACAATTTAAGCCCCAACACTCACGCGGATCATGCACGATGCAACAAGCGCCCGCATCCGGGGCACTCCGGCAGCTCACTGACGTCGCCAGCCTGGCACTCGAGGAGGCGCACCGCCAGGGAGCGTCCCAGTGCGAAGCCGACGCCTCGCTGAGCCAGGGACTGTCGGTGAGCGTGCGCCTGCGCGAGGTCGATACCCTCGAATATCAGCGCGACCGCGGACTCGGAGTGACCGTCTACTTCGGCCAGCGCAAGGGCTCGGCGAGCACCGCGGATCTGGCGGCCGCCGCGGTGCGCGAGACGGTGACCAAGGCGTGTGCGATCGCGCGCTACACCGCCGAGGATCCGTACGCCGGGCTGGTCGAGCCCGAGGCCCTGGCTCGCGAGATCCCGGACCTCGATCTCGATCACCCCTGGGACCTCGCGCCGGAGCGTGCGATCGAGCTGGCGCGGGAATGCGAAGCCGCGGGTCTGGCGGTCGACGCACGCATTACCAACTCCGAGGGCGCCGCCGTGAGCAGTCAGCGTCACACGGGAGTCTACGGCAACTCGCTCGGCTTTCTCGCCGGCTACTCGGCCACCAGCCACTCGGTGAGCTGCTCGCTCATCGCGCAGGCGGGCGATGACATGCAGCGCGACCACTGGTTCACCATCGCGCGCGATCCGGCCGAGCTTGAAGCCGTCACCAGCGTCGGGCGCAGCGCCGGTCAACGCGCGCTGGCACGGCTCGGCGCGCACCGCCTCACGACCCGCAGGGTGCCGGTGGCCTTCGCGCCCGATGTGGCACGCGGCCTGTTCAGACACTTCATCGGCGCGATCAGCGGCACCAGCCAGTACCGCAAGTCCTCGTTCCTGCTGAATGCGGCCGGCGAGCAGATCTTTCCCGCGTTCCTGCAGATGCAGGAGCGACCGCATATCCGCAAAGGCCTCGCCAGCAGCCCGTTTGACCAGGAAGGCGCCGCGACCCGTGATCGCGAGCTGGTGCGCAATGGAGTGCTGAGCGGCTACGTGCTCGGCAGCTACTCAGCGCGACGCCTGGGGATGAGCACCACCGGCAACGCCGGCGGCATTCACAACCTCATCGTCACCACCGCGGACGCAGCGCTGGATACGGCCGGGTTCCTCAAGCGCCTGGGCACCGGAGTGCTGGTGACCGAGTTGATGGGACAGGGGGTGAATGGCGTGACCGGCGACTACTCGCGCGGCGCGAGTGGCTTCTGGGTGGAGCACGGCGCCATCGTGTACCCGGTGCACGAGATCACCATCGCCGGCAACCTCAGGCCCATGTACCGGGACATCGTGGCGCTCGGCGACGACTGTGATGTGCGCGGCGGCATCCGCACCGGCTCGGTGCTGGTCAGCGAGATGACGATTGCCGGGGAGTGATCTGCAGCGCCGGCCGCGGGGCTTCATCGATCAGGTCGCGCAGCGTCAACTCCCCGCAGCGATGGCGGCGCGCCTCATCGATGCCCGCCAGCAGCCGATCGACCGGGGGAATCGGCAGGTTGCGGGGCGCGCCGTGGCCGCTGCTCTGATTGCGCGCGATGTCCAGTATCTCGCATACGCCGATGCGCCCGATGTCGCGCGCCGGAGCCAGCTCCTCGGAGTCGGTGACGATCACCAGCCCGGCGCGCTCGAGCGTCGCGGCCATCTGCGCCACCGCGATGCCGGGCAGTCCCAGCTCGGTGGCGAGTCGATTCACGCTCCAGCGCCCTCCGCCGGCGACATGCGTGCGGCCCACCAGGTACATGAGCTTGAGCGCCAGCTGCTCGAGCTCCACGCTCGAGAGCCGCAGCTGCTGCAGGCCCAGGCGCAGGTAGGTGGGGTTTTGCACGTAGAACGACAGTTGCGCACCGGCCAGCAGGATCAGCCAGCCGAAATACGTCCACAGCAGCGCCGCCACCACGAACGCGAATCCCGCGTACACGATGGTGAGGCGCGTGGAGTACACGATGAACGCTGTGAACATCTTGCCGACTGCGGCCCACACGATGCCGCCCACCAGCGCCCCGCTGAGCGCCGCGCGCCACTGCACGCGCGTGTTGGGAATCATCATGTAGAGGGCGGTGAAGAACACCGTGACCATCAGGTAGGGCGCGAGTCTGATGCCCGTGCCACGCAGGCGCTGCAGCAGCGGCAGCTGCACCATCTCCACCATCTCCTGCACCGGCGCGCTTCTTAGGGCCGCGTGCGACAGCCCGACGAAGCCCACCAGCAGCGCCGGGCCGGCAATGAGCAGGGTGGTGTATTCCGCGAGCCGCCGCGCAAAGCTGCGCGGTTGCTCCACGTGCCACAGGAAGTTGAAGCTGTCTTCGACTTTCTTGATCGTGCCCAGCAGCGTCCAGGCCAGAAGCGCCAGCCCCACCGAGCCCACCAAGCCGCCGCTGACGTGGTTGGCGAACTGCACCACGCGCGTGGTGAGCTCGGTCGCCGCCGCGTCCCCGACCGGACGGAACAACTCGTAGACGATCGGCTCCAGCTCGCGGTTGCCGCCGAAGATCTTCAGTATGGCGAAACTGAAGGCCAGCAGCGGAATGAGCGACAGCAGCGTGGTGTACACCAGGCTCATGGCGCGCAGGTTGATTTCCCCGCGCCACAGGTCGCGCAACACCGCGTACGGGTAGCGCAGCACGCGCAGAGTCCCCCCGAGCATGCCGGCGCGCACGGTGGCCGGTCCGAAGAAGCACCAGTCGAGAAAGCCCCAGATGCGCACCCACATGCCTTAAGGATACAGTGCTCACCGACTTGGCGCGGTGCTGCATGACTGCAGGTTCAGGATTTCCACACCGGATCGTCTGCCTGACCGAGGAGACGACCGAGACGCTGTATCGGCTCGGCGAGGATTGGCGCATCGTCGGCATCTCGGGCTTCACGGTGCGCCCGCCACGCGCGCGCCGCGAAAAGCCGCGCGTCTCTGCGTTCACCAGTGCCCGCACCGAGCGCATCGTGGCGCTCAGGCCCGATCTGGTGCTCGGCTTCTCCGACCTGCAGGCCGACATTGCCGCCGAGCTGGTGCGGGCCGGCCTCGAGGTGCACGTGTTCAATCATCGCAGCGTCGCTGACATCCTGCGTATGATCCGCACGCTCGGCGGCATGATCGGCTGCGAGGGCAAGGCGCAGGCACTGGTGGATGAGCTGGGCGTGGGACTGGCGCAGGTGCGCGCGCGGGCAGCAGGCCTGGCGCGCCGTCCGCGCGTGTATTTCGAGGAATGGGACGATCCCATGATCAGCGGCATCCAGTGGGTGTCGGAGCTCGTCCAGCTTGCCGGCGGCGAGGAGTGCTTTCCCGAGCTCGCGCGCGAGGCGCTCGGCCGCAATCGCATCATCGCCGATCCGCTGGAAGTGCCGCGGCGCGCTCCCGACATCGTGCTTGGCTCATGGTGCGGCAAGAAGTTCCAGCCGCAGCATCTGGCTGCACGGCCCGGGTGGGACGCCATCCCGGCGGTGCGCGATGGCTACGTGCGCGAGATCAAGTCGTCCCTCATCCTGCAGCCCGGACCCGCGGCACTCACCGATGGGGTGAGT
This sequence comes from Steroidobacteraceae bacterium, assembly GCA_036401635.1. Taxonomy (GTDB): domain Bacteria; phylum Pseudomonadota; class Gammaproteobacteria; order Steroidobacterales; family Steroidobacteraceae; genus 13-2-20CM-66-19. The sequence goes on along the minus strand of DASWUP010000237.1, from coordinate 852 downwards.
GCGATCCAGAGCGTCATCGAGGAGTGGGCGCAGCGCGCTTAGCTCATGCCGCGCTGCCCGCGGATCAGTTCGTAGGCTTCGATGATCTGCTGCGTGCGCTGCTTGGCGTGCGCCATCATCGACTCCGGCAAGCCGTTGGCCTTGAGCTTGTCGGGATGATGGCGGTGCAGCTGGCGGCGGTAGGCCTTGATGACCTGCTCATCGCTCGCGCCGGGTGTCGTCTCGAGCACGCGATAGGCCTCCGCGAGCCCGCGATCGCGCGCCACGGCGCCGGCCCCGCGCGACTCGCCGGCGCGAAAGCCGCCGCGCTGGATGCGCAGTACCGCCTCGATGTGCGCCAGCTCGAGGTGCGATACGCCCAAGGCGGCGGCGATGCGCCCCACCAGGGGCCGCACCGGGCCCTCCAGGTTGTTGCCGGCGAGCGCGGCGCGTACCTGGATCTCGAGATATACCCGCAGCAGGTCGGGCCGGCCGCGGCAGGCGCGCCTCAGGCCGGCGAGCTCGGTCCCGAGGTCGAAGTCCGGCTGCTTGCCGGCGCTGAAGCAGGCGATCGCCTCGCGCACCTGGGCGCTATCGAGGCGCAGGTCGCCCATGACCGAGCGCGCGGCGGAGATTTCCAGCTCCGACACACGGCCGTCGGCCTTGGCGAGATAACCCATGACGCGGAAGGTGGCGCGGAAGAAGCGCTCGCCGATCGCAACGAGGTCTGCGTGCGCGGACCGCCCCTGCAGCAGCTCGTCGTTGTGCTCATCGAACTGATGACCGAGCAGCACGCCGAGCGCCGCCCCGATCGGACCGAGCGCGATCGCACCGAGCAGCCCGCCGGTGAGCTTGCCGATCCATTTCATTCTC
>DASWUP010000236.1:0-10287 GCA_036401635.1 Steroidobacteraceae bacterium | reverse complement strand
TCGCCGGCGGAATGCCCCAGCCGTTGTCCTGCATCCAGCCCTCCGCCCACCAGCCATCGAGAATGCTCAGGTTGAGGCGGCCGTTGATGGCGGCCTTGATGCCGGAGGTGCCGCTCGCCTCGAGCGGCGCGATCGGGTTGTTGAGCCACACATCGACGCCCGAGACGAGGCTGCGTGAGAGCCACAGGTCGTAGTCTTCCAGGAAGATGATGCGCCCCATGAACTCCTGGCTCATCATGAGCTGGCGGATCTCGCGCAGCACGTGCTTGCCGGGCTCATCCGCAGGGTGCGCCTTGCCGGCGTACAGCAGCACCACCGGGCGCTCGGGATTGTTGACCAGCCGCGCGAGCCGCGCGCGATCACGCAGCAGCAGCGTCGCGCGCTTGTAGGTGGCGAAGCGCCGCGCGAACCCCAGGGTGAGCACGCCGGGGCGCTGCGGATCGAGAAAGCGCGTCACGTGGCGCAGCTGTGCGGGACTGAGGCCCTTGCGCTCGTACTCGCGCTGCAGCCGCTCGCGCACGCTCGCCAGCATGCGCGCCTTGACTTCCTGCGCCGTCGCCCAGTAGCGCGCGTCCGGCACCTGCTCGAGTGCGCTCCAGAATTGCGGATCGCGCAGGTGCTCGCGCCATTCCCGTCCCAGCTCGCGATCAAAAAAGTCCATCCACGTCTGATGCAGGAAGGTCGGCACGTGCACGCCGTTGGTCACGAAGCCGACCGGGTTGTCCTCCGGGCGAACCTCCGGCCACTGGTCCGCGCACAGTCGCGCCGAGACCGCGCCATGAATGCGGCTCACGCCATTGACGTGGCGCGTGCCGTTGAGAGCCAGGCGCGTCATGTTGAAAAGGCCCGGGGCGGAGGGGGAGCGCGCCAGTTCGAGGACGCGTTCGACCGGCAGCCCCAGCTCACGCACGAAGTCTCCGAAGTGCGCGACGACCAGCTCGAGGCCAAAGGCGTCGTGGCCGGCCGCGACCGGGGTATGCGTGGTGAACACACAACCCGCCGCCACCGCTTCGAGCGCGGCGCTGAAGGGCAGCCCCTGCGCCAGGTGTTCGCGCAGCAGCTCCAGGATCAGGAACGCCGCGTGCCCTTCGTTCAGGTGCCACACTGCGGGCTGCACGCCGAGCGCGCGCAGCGCGCGCAGACCGCCGATGCCGAGGATCATCTCCTGACGCACCCGCGTCGACTCGTCGCCACCGTACAGGCGATGCGTGATGTCGCGATCGGAGGGGACGTTCTCCGGGCAATTGGCGTCGAGCAGATACACCGGCACGCGGCCCACCTGCGCCTTCCACAGCCGCGCGAACACTTCGCGCCCCGCGATACGCACCGAGACTTTGAGCCATTCGCCCGCCGGGTTGTGGACCGGTTCGATCGGCAGATCCCGGGGGTCGCGCTCGCGATATTCGGCGTGTTGTACGCCATCGTTATCGACGGTCTGATTGAAATACCCCTGCTCGTATAACAGTCCCACGGCCACGAAATTGGCGCGCTCGTCGCTCGCCGCCTTGCAGTAGTCCCCGGCGAGCACACCCAGACCGCCGGAGTAGATGGGAAAGCTCTCGTGAAAGCCGTACTCGGCGCAGAAGTACGCCACCAGCGGCTCCTGCCCCACGGGCGCGCCGACCTGCACGTATCTGTCGAGTGTTTCGAGCGCGACGTGGTAGCGCGCCAGATAGGGCTCGTCGCGCGCGCAGCGCTCGAGCGTGTCCTGGTTGACACAGCGAAGCATGAGACGGGGATTGCCGTTGGTCTGCTTCCACAGCTCCGGATCCAGATCCTCGAACAGCGCCCGGGTGGGACGGTGCCAGCTGAAAAACAGGTTGGCGGCCAGCTCGGGGAGGCGCGAGAGGCTCCCCGGAATGACCGGTGTGACTTCTAGGGAGTTTCTCATCACCTGTCCCGGAAAAAACGCGAAGTCTAGCAGCGCTGAGCACCCGCTCGCGCTCCCGCGCAGCCCGAACACTCCGCTAATTACTTGCCGTAATACTAGTTGACTACTAGTATTATATAGTTAACATTACTGTTCTATGGATGATAGTCAGGCGCGAAAGTTCCAGAAAGACCTGAACGCCGGCCTGGTGGCGTTGGTGCTGCTGGCGGTGCTCGAGCGCACGACCGAAGATCTGTACGGATACGAGATCGCCAAGCGCCTGCAGAAGGCCAACGAAGGCGAGGCCCTGTTCAAGGAGGGCACCGTCTACCCCGTGCTGCGCACTCTCGCCGCCGGCGGTTTGCTCACCAGCCGCGTCGTGCCCTCCTACGCCGGGCCTCCGCGGCGCTACTACCGCATCACCGACGACGGCCGCGCCACGCTACGCCAGTGGAGTGACATCTGGCGGCAGACGCGCGGCTTTGTCGATCGCTTCATCGAAGGAACTGACTCATGAGTGTCAACGCTCCCCGCTCGATCGATGAGTACCTGAAGCAGCTGCGCCACGCGCTCGAGGGACAGGACTCCGCACTCATTCAGGACGCCCTCTACGACGCCGAGGAGTACCTGCGCGCAGAGGTCGCGGCGCATCCGGACAAATCGGAGGCCGACGTGCTGGAGCTCGTCGCGAGCACCTACGGCGCTCCCGAGGAAGTCGCAGCGGCGTACCGGGACACCGAAGCGAAGGTGAAAGCCGCCCTCAAGACACCGACACCACGCACAGCCGCTCACGCGTCCGGCCTGGCGCGCTTTTTCGGCGTGTACCAGGACCCCCGCGCCTACACCTCTCTCTTCTATATGTTGCTCACCCTGGCCACCGGCATTGTGTACTTCACGTTCGTGGTCACGGGGCTGTCGCTATCGGCCGGGTTCGCGGTCCTCATCATCGGCGTGCCGTTCTTCCTGGCATTCATCGGTATCGCACGCGTGATCGCGCTCGGCGAGGGGCGGCTGCTCGAGGCCATGACCGGCGAGCGCATGCCACGGCGTCCGCTGCACCCGGGACCGCCGGCGAGTTGGTGGACGCGTATCGGCGAGATGCTCACCGACGTGCGCACCTGGACGACGCTCCTGTACCTGCTCGTCATGCTGCCGCTCGGCATCATCTACTTCACCGTCGCGGTGACCGGACTTGCGATTGGCCTGCGCCTGGCGCTCGCGCCGCTGGCGGTGCTGGGCCGCGATTTCGGCTGGTTCCCGCCGGGCCTTTCACTGCACATGATCCAGATCGACGACTGGCAGGCCGGCTCGCCGCACACGCTGGTGGGCGCCCTCTTCTACATGATCGCGGGCATCGTGATGGTCACTCTTCTCATGCATGCAGCACGCCGGATTGCTCGCGCACACGCGCGCCTCGCCAAGGCGCTGCTGGTCGAGCCGGGCGCGTGAGGCAACGGCGCGGCGCGGTACACTGCCGCGTATGCCACGCATCCGTTCCACGGTTCTCGGCGCTTTTAGCCTTGCGGCGGTGCTGGGCGCCGCGATCGCCGCGGCGAGCCCGGCGCCGGTTTCACCCGCGGTAGCGCACGCCGCCACGCACGGCTGCCTGCCGGCCGGCAACGGTTACCTGCGCGCCCGCATCCGCGGCGCGATGAACCTCGACATCGACTGGCACAACGCCGAGATCGAGTGCGATGGCGGTCCGCGTCCTGACGGCAGCGGGCTGCGCATGAGCTTCGCCGGCCCGCGCCACCCGGATGGGCGGCGCCTGCGCCTGGTGTTTGGCGTGGGATCCGTGCACGAAGGGCGCACCGGCCACGCCCTCCCGACCAATCTCACCGTGATCTTCGAGGGCGAGCAGCGGCTGTTTGCCACGCGCGGCGAGGATCACTGCACGGTGGACGAACTGAGACAGGAACGGCTCGGCGCACTCGGCGGACCGCTGCGCTCCTGGCGCATCGTCGCGCGCGGCTTCTGCACCTCTCCGGCAAGCACCCTCAACAGCGATGCGCGCATTCTGGTCACGCGGTTCGATTTCGCGGGCAACGCCGTCTTCGAGGACGAGCCGCGCAACAAGCCGCCCGAGCACAAAACGTAGCAGCGCCATGTCAGAGGGAAATTCTCCGGGACGGCTGGCGGTCGCGATGTGCTCGGCCACCACTGTCGCCGCGCTGCTGGGGTTCGCGCCAGGCGCGGCCGGGCCCGCATCAGCGCAGGAGTCCCGCCCGCCGCTGGAGCTGGCGACGTTTCCGCGCACGTCGCTGCAAATCACGCATCACGAGGACCACCGCGCCATCCGCAAGTACCCGTTCGAAGTGTGGGTTGCCGACACGCCCGAGCGCGCCCAGCAGGGCCTGATGTTCGTCAGCGACCTGCCGGACAGCATGGGCATGGTGTTCCCGCTGCCGAGTCCGCGCGTCGAAACCATGTGGATGAAAAACACCTACATCGAGCTGGACATGCTGTTCATCCGCGCGGATGGACGGGTGACGAAAATCATCGAGCGGGCACACCCCATGTCGCTCGGCATACTCAGCTCTGACACGCCGGTCAGCGCAGTGCTTGAGCTCAAAGGCGGTGCGGCCTCGAAGCTTGGACTGCGCGCAGGCGATACCGTCACCTGGAAGAAGCCGGCGCAGTAGCCGGTGCGAGCCGCCGGCTATTTGCCGGTTATTTGGGTGGCGAATTCCCCGCGCGGCGCTTGTGTCGCGCGTGCTTCCAGAGGATCGGTCGCTGGACCGGCGCGCCGTAGGCACGATTGCGCGCGCGGGAGTGCGGGGCAAACGAGCTGGACTTCGCATGCCCGTCCGCGAGCGTCCGGGCGCCGCGGGTGGACGGCGCGGTGCACACGGGTTCAGCCAACGACGCTGCCAGCCCCGCGAGCGTCAACACACACAGCACTAGTGCTTTCATGCGTCTCCTGCGCAGGGAATGTGATGCGGGGAGCCATCCAAACCATCAACGAGGAAAATTTGTCTACTCTTCTTCTGCGCGCGGCCGCCAGGCCTGCGCGAGCTCCTGCTGCTTGCGCGCCGGCACCGGATCGTAGTGACTCAGCTCCATGGTGTAGGCGCCCTGCCCCCCGGTCAGCGCCTTGAGCCGCGACTGGTACTCCGACACTTCGGCGAGCGGCACGAAGGCCATGAGCGTGGCCCGCTGTCCCGGCAGGGAGCTGTTGCCGTTGATGCGCGCCCGCTTGGTGGCGAGGTCGCCGGTGATGTCGCCGATCGCGCTCGCGGGTGCCGTGATCTCCACGCGCATGATCGGCTCGAGCACGATCGGGCTGGCCTTCTGCAGGGCATCGAGAAAGGCCTTGCGTCCCGCGGAAACGAACGCGACCTCCTTCGAGTCCACGGAGTGATGCTTGCCGTCGTACACCGTCACGCGCACATCCTGGATCGGAAAGCCGGCGAGCGCGCCTTCGGTGAGCACCTGGCGCACGCCCTTCTCCACCGCGGGGATGTACTGCCCGGGGATCGCGCCGCCGACGACGTCGTCCACGAACTCAAAGCCCGTGCCGCGCCCCAGCGCCTCGATGCGCAGATACACCTCGCCAAACTGCCCGGCGCCGCCGGTCTGCTTCTTGTGCCGGCAATGTCCTTCGGCGGGTCGCGTGACGGTCTCGCGGTACGGAATGCTCGGTGGGTGGGTCTTCACGTGCACGCCGTAGCGCTCACTCATGCGCTCGAGCAGCACGCGCAGGTGAAATTCGCCCATTCCGTACAGGACGGTCTCGTTCACCGCGGGGTGATGCTCGATGCGCACGCAGGGGTCCTCGGCGGTGAGCTTGTGCAGCGTGTCGGCGAGACGCTGCTCATCGCCGCGCCGCTCGGGCTCGATGGCGAGGCCGAGCATCGCCGGCGGAAACGCCACCGGCTTCAGGTGGTAATGGTCCTCGTCGTGCGAGTCATGCAGCACCGCGTCCAGGTGCAGCTCGTCCACCTTGGCGATGGCGCAGATGTCCCCGGGCACCGCCTCGGTAATCTCGGTGGACTCCTTGCCCAGGAGGCGGAACAGGTGCGCGATCTTGATGGGCTTGCGCGCGTCGCCGACGAACAGCTGACTGCCCTGGCGAACGGTGCCCTGGTGCACGCGCAGCACCCCGAGCTTGCCGACGTACGGGTCGATGCTCACCTTGAACACATGCGCGATCACGTGCTTCGCGGGATCCGGTGTCACCGGCACGAGCTCGGCGCTCTCGCCCGCTCCTTTCAGGAACGGCGGCGGATTGCCTTCGGCCGGGTTCGGCATCAGCCGCTCGAACACCTGCAGCAGCTCCGGGATTCCCGCGCCGCTCTCGGCGGACGCGAAGCACACCGGAACCAGGTGCCCCTCGCGCAGCGCCTGCTCGAACGGATCATGAAGCTGCTCGGGTGAGAGCTCCTCGCCCTGCTCCAGGTACAAGGCCATGAGCTCTTCATCAAGCTCGACGACCTGATCGATGATCTGCGTATGCGCCGCTTCGACCGCGGAGAAATCCGCCGCGCGGCCGTGGGCTTGAAAGAAGCAGTCGACCACGCCGTCGCCACCGCCGGTGGGCAGATTCAGCGGCAGGCACTCCGGGCCAAAGGCCTCACGCAGCTGCTGCAACACGTCCGCACAGTGGGCGTCGCGGCCGTCGATCTTGTTGACGATGATGATCCGGCACAGTTGGCGCTCACGCGCGAATTCCATCAGGCGCTGTGTGAGGGTGTCGACGCCGTTGGCGGCACTGACGACGATGGCAACCGCCTCCACCGCCTCGAGCACCGACAGCGCCTTGCCGAGGAAATCCGCATAGCCCGGCGTGTCGATGAGGTTGATGTGGATGCCGTTGTATTCGAAGCTGCAGATCGCGGTGTCGAGCGAATGCTGCAGACGCTTCTCCTGCGGGTCGAAATCCGACACCGTCGTACCGCGCGCGAGGCTCCCGCGGTTGCGGATCGCGCCCGCCTGCAGCAGCAGCGTTTCCAGGAGCGAGGTCTTGCCCGCGCCGGCCTGTCCGACCAGCGCGATGTTACGGATGCCCGAAGTCGTGTACCCCATGGCGGATGCTCTCCGGCTAGGATGGACCGGCGCCGCACGAGCGACACCCGTGGGCTAAAAGCCTACTCCGTAGGGCCTGCCTGCGGCTACTCGCGCGGGTACCATGCACGGCAACAGGCCCGCATGGCCTCCGGCCTTCAGGAGCTTCAGATGAGCGACCCCCCGTCCGATGAGGCACGCAAGCGCCGCGGCGCCCAGAAAATCCAGCGCCAGCTCGATGAGGCGCTCGACGCCAGCTTCCCGGCGAGCGATCCGGTATCCATCGTGACCTCGCACGAGGAAGAGGACTGGGGCATCGAGCCGGCAGCACCCGAGCCCCCGGCCAAGCCCGTGCCACCGCGTGCTTCTTAAGAAAACCGCCGCCGCTTACGGGGCGGTCAGCTCGAGGGCCGAACCGGCCTGATTTACCGTGGTCAGCACGATCGGCCGCCGCCACACACGGTGCAGGTAATCGAGCACTTTACGGCTACGCTCAAGGTCAAGTCCGCGGCCGTCGACCGTGCTGTCGTGGGTGAGCTCGAGCGTGCCGTCGTTACGCACGTGCGCCGCGGAAACGATGGGCGCGCCGAAATTGTACTTGGGCGCGAGCAGAGCCTCGTGCAGCGCCGTCAGGTCATGGTCCAGCACCTTGATCTGCCCGTCGCTGCGGGTGCTGTAGCGGAACAGACCCAGCTCGTCAGCAAGCTCGCGGGTCAGGTGGTTGCGCACGAAGCTGAAGTCATCGTCCTGCTCCATGATGGCGCGCGCCGCAGCCAGTCCGTCCTTCTCGACGATGTTCTCCCACATCGAAAACCCCAGGTGGTAGGGGTTGATGCTGAGCGCGACCTGCGCTTCGGCGGCGATGGGCCGCACCACATCCGAATGACACTTAATCGCGTCCAGGTAAGCCTGTTGCGGTACGAAGTCCGCTTCGCGCAGCAACCGCGCGTGCCAATAGGAGGCCCAGCCCTCGTTCATGATCTGGCTGGCGAACACCGGATAGAAATAGAAGGATTCCTCGCGCACCGCGAGAAAGATGTCGCGCTCCCAGCTCTCCATCTCGGGTGCGTAGTTGGCCACGAACCACAGCAGGTCGCGCTCCGGATGCGGCGGCAACGGTGCGCGCCTCTTCGCCTCCACTGCGCTGCCGCCGGCGACCGGCTCGAGCGCCGCGAAGCGCTTGCGGAAGTCGTCGTCGAGCAGCGCCTTGGCACCCTCGAGGTACTCCGGGTAGCGGGCGCGCCGCAGCGGCTGGTCGATATCGACGTGCTGCTCGAGTGCCAGCGCAGCATCGAGCGCGGCCTCGACCCGTTGCGCACCGTGAGTTTCGATGGCCTGCTGGATCTGGCGCGCGTGATTGGCGGCGTGCTCGACGATGTGCTCGCTCACCTGCTGCTGGCAGCGCCGGAACAGCAGGTTGTTGCGCGCGAAGTCCGCATGCCCGAGCACGTGCGCGGTGACCAGAATGTTTTCCGCCAGACCGTTGCTCTCGGCGAGATAGGCATGCCCCGGGTTGCCGGGAAACACCACTTCGAACAGCCGTGAGTGCCCCATGTGGCGCTGGATGAGCTGGTAGATATAGCGCACGCCGAATGACCAGTGCGGCATGCGCACCGGCAGACCGTAGACGGCGATCTCCATCATGAAGCTGTCGGGAACCGCTTCGAAATCGACCGGGTGAAAACTAAGGCCGGAGCGGGCAGCCAGCTCCTCGATGCGGCGCACGTAGCTCTGCCAGCCGGCGCTCATGGGCTGTCGGGCGCCTGAGTCTCGGCGCTGAAGAAATGCCGCACGGCGCCCCACACGTCCTCGAAGTCGTTGAGCGCGTAACTGCCGGCCGCACAGCCGGCAGCCTGCAGCTCGGCGAACAGCTTGCCGGTTTCGGTGGCCAGCTGCCGCGACAGCCCGGTGGAGACCTCCACATAACCGGTGAAACAGGCATCCGCGGCGATGGTGGTGAGCGCGGTGCGCGCATCGGCGGCATCGCTCACGGAGTTGTCGCCGTCCGATGCGTAGAACAGATAGATGTTGCAGCGTCCGGGGTTGTAGCGAGCGTCGATGATCTCGCGCACCTTGGCAAGCCCGGAGGAGGTCACGGTGCCGCCGGTGCCGCTCACCTGGAAAAAGTCTGGCTCGTTGAATTCCCACGCCTCGGTGGTGTGCGCCACAAATACCGTCTCGAGCGAGCGGTATTCGCGCCGCAGCCCCTGCACCACCCAGAAGAAGAAGGTTTTGGCGAGCTTGCGATCGCGGTCGGACATGCTGCCTGAGACGTCCAGCATGAAGAACACCACCGCGTGCAGCGCGGGCTGTCGCCGCCGTGCGAGCTGACGGTAGCGCAGATCCTCGTCGGTGAAGGTCTGCGTGGCACCCGGCGCCCCGCGCCGCTTCACCAGTTCCTTGAACGAGCGGCGCCGGTCGAGGCGCGAGCGCGCGCCCTTGCGATCCCAGCCCTCGCGGATCCAGTCGGTCTCCTCGGACGGCCCCACCCGCGCCTTGAGGTTGGGCAGCTTCATCGCCTCCCACAGCCAGTCGACGATGTCGTCGACCTTGAACTCGAGCAGCAGCTGCACTTCGCCCTCGTCGCGGCCTCCGGGTCCCTTTTCACCCGTCCCCTGCTCGCGCCCGGGAGCGGAAAACACATCTCCTGGCTTGGCCTTGCCCTGGCCCGCGCCCTGCTGTTCCTCGGGGCGTCGCAGGCGGAAGTGATAGTGTTCGAGCATGCGCACCGGCACGCGCACCGTACGTGCGCCGCCGTTGATGACGTCGCCGCCGGCGATGATCTCGGGGAGATTCGCGCGCACCGCCTCACGGACTTTCTCATCGTGGCGCAGCCAGTCGCGCGCGCCGCGCGAAAACAGCTCGTACCACTTCGCGCCGCCGGATTGCTCGTCGCCCTTGCTGCCGTCTTCGGCCATGTCCTACTGGTACTCCTTTTGCGGAAGCACTGCTACTCCTGGGCGAGCAGGGTGGTTACGTAGCTGAGCGCTTCCCTGGCACTGTGCTCGTCGTAGCCGTACTCGGTGACCAGCCGCTCCTGCACCACGGAAATCTTCTGGCGCGCGTCCTCGTCCGGGCGCGCCGTGGAGGTCACCAGTCGCAGCACGTCACGGCGCTCCTCGAACAGGTATTGCTCGATGGCTTCGCGCATGCGGGCGTGACTGGCGAGCTTGAACTTCTCACCCGTCTTGAAGGCCACCATGGCCTTGCGCACCACTTCCTGACGGAACGACAGCTTGCCCGAGTCCGACACCTTGATCTTCTCCTCGACCGAGCGCAGGAAGCGTTCGTCCGCCGGGCGGGTTTCGCCGGTGATCGGATCGGTGACCTGGCGGTGATCGAGCGAGGCCTCGACCTCGTCGAGGTACTTCTCCAGCAGCTGCTGCGCCTCTTCCTCGAAGGAGGCGAACATG
>DASWUP010000235.1:0-11811 GCA_036401635.1 Steroidobacteraceae bacterium | reverse complement strand
TAACGTCCGGCGCGTTTTGCCATCGCCGCGGGTACGGGCCCTAGCAGCCGCACACCACGCAGCCGGTGGTGCGCGAGCTTTCTGGCATCGGTGAGAAAGGCGAGCGCGGCCTGCGCTGTCGCGGCGGAGTCGCGCATCGCGGCCAGGCGGCTGAACGGCGGCCAGGCGGCCTGCGAGCGCTCTTGCAGCGCCGCGCGCGCAAACCCGTCGTAGCCTTCGGCCAGCAGGTTGGTGAGCAGCGGGTGATCGGGGAATTCGCTCTGGATCAGCACTTCGCCCGGCTTCGCGCCGCGCCCCGCGCGCCCCGCCACCTGCACGATCGTCTGCGCCAGTCGTTCGGGTGCGCGGAAATCGGTGCTGAAGAGGCCCTGGTCCGCGTTGAGCACTACGACCAGCGTCACGTTCGGGAAGTCATGTCCCTTGGTCACCATCTGCGTGCCGACGAGGATGCGCGCCTCGCCCGAAGACATGCGGCGCATGACATCCTCCATGTCGCCGCGCCTCCTCACGACGTCGCGATCCAGGCGCGCAATGCTCACGCCGGGGAACAGCGCGCCGAGAGTCTGTTCAATGCGCTCGGTGCCCTGGCCTACCGACTTCACGGCGAAACCGCATTGCGGACAGCGCTGCGGCAAGGGCGCGTCGGCGCCGCAGTGATGACAGCGCAGCCGTCCCGCGGCGAGATGCACGGTGAGCCGCGCGTCGCACTCGCGGCACGGAGCGATCCAGCCGCAGGCGGTGCACAGCAGCGTCGGCGCGTAGCCGCGGCGGTTGAGGAACACCAGCACCTGGCCGTCATCGGCGAGATGACGCTCGATTGCCAGCACCGCCGGCGTCGCGATGCCGGAGCGCATGGCGCTCGTGCGCAGGTCCAGCAGCGCAAGCCGCGGCGGCTTCGCCTGCGCCGCCCGGCGCAGCAACCGCAGGTGCGTATAGCGGCCCGCGGCGACGTTGTGCAGGGTCTCGAGCGCCGGCGTGGCCGAACCGAGCAGCACCGGCACCCCGGCGTGGCGGGCACGCACCACGGCCAGGTCGCGCGCCGAATAGCGAAAGCCACCTTCGTGTTGCTTGAAGGAAGCATCGTGCTCCTCGTCGATGACGATGAGCCCGAGCTCGGGGACCGGGGCGAACACCACCGAACGTGTCCCGAGCACGATGCGGGCGCGACCACTGAAGGCGTCGCGCCAGGCGAGGAGGCGCTCGTGATCCGTCAGGGCCGAATGCATCAGCGCCATGGGGGCGTCGAACCGCTCGCGAAACCGGCCGAGCAGTTGGGGAGTGAGGCCGATCTCGGGCACCAGCACCAGCGCGCGCGGGCCTGCGGCCAGCACCCGCTCGATCAGGCGCAGGTAGATCTCGGTTTTGCCGCTACCGGTGATTCCGTGCAGCACGAACGCGCCAAAGCGACCCAAGGATGCGGCCACGGCTTGCACCGCTGCGCTCTGCTCGGGCAGCAGCGCGGGACCGGCGGCGCGCAGCCGCGCAACCTGCGGGGGACTGAAGATCGGGCTGTCAGTGCGGGCGATGAAGCCGCGCGCGAGCAGCGCACGGGCGGCCTCACGCCATGAGCCCAGGCGCTCGTCGAGCGCGCCGGCCGCGGCGCCGGCGCTTTCCAGCAGAAACTCCAGCAGCGCCCGCTGCCTTACGGCGCGGCGCGGTTCGCCCGCCGCGCACGCCTTCTTCCCGGTGTCGGTCGCGAGCCACCGCTCCTCGCTCCCGATAGCGCTCGCCCCCAGCCGCAGCGCCTTGGGGAGCGCACTGGCCAGCACCTCCCCGATCGGGTGGTGGTAGTACTGCGCCGCCCACTCGAGCAACTCCAGCGCCGCCGGGTCGAGCACCGGCCTGGTATCCAGGACCTCGAGAATCGGCTTCAGACGCCCGGGTGGAACTTGCGAGGTATCCGCGCTCGCCATGACCACCCCGACCAGACGCCGGCGGCCGAACGGAACCCGCACGCGCGCTCCGATCCCGGGCAGCTGCGGCACCCCGGAAGATTGTGGGGGAAGGTAATCGAACAGCCGCCGCAGGGGGGTGTCGAGCGCCACCCGAAAGACTTTGGGCACGGGTCTCCCGTGGACGTTAAATCAGTGACTTGCGCGTCAACCAGGTCAGGCGCGCGCGCGTTATACAGGCCATGTCCGAGTTTGCTACGCTCGCGTCGCCTTATAGCATGCCGGCCGCACTACACGGCGACGTGGACCTGACGGAACCTGAAGCCCAGACGCGATCGCGCGCCCTGAACCAGTTCCTGGCCGGCGTCGAGCTCAAGGCGTTCAAGATCGCCCAGGCCGCGCTGCGGCACGAGGACGATGCGCTCGATGCGGTGCAGGACGCGATGCTGCAGCTGGTTCGCGCTTACGCCGACCGGCCGGCCGAGGAATGGAAGCCGCTCTTTTACCGCATTCTCGAGAACCGCATTCGCGACATGCAGCGCCGGCGCACGGTGCGCGGACGCGTGATGGCCTGGCTGCCGTTCCGTGGCGACGAGGATGATGACGAGCCAGACCCCATCGCCCAGGCGCCGAGCCCAGACCCGCAGCCGGCGAAGCGGCTGGAGCTGGACCAGGCGGTGGCGGCGCTGGAGAAGGCCCTCGGCGAGCTGCCGCGCCGGCAGCAGCAGGCGTTTCTGCTGCGCACACTGGAGGGGCTGGACGTCGCCGAGACCGCGGCCGCGATGGGCTGCTCGCAAGGCAGCGTCAAGACGCATTACTTTCGCGCGGTGCGGGCGCTGCGCGCGCAACTCGGGGAGCTCCAATGAGCCCGATGAAAGAGTCACTGACGCAATTCGAGCGTAACGCGCGCGTGGTGCTCGAGGAGAGTCTGTCGCGTATCGACGGCCGCACCCGCTCGCGCCTGAACCAGGCGCGCCACGCCGCCCTCGAGGCGGCCGGCGTGCCTCGGCGCTCGTGGTGGCGCAGTTACACGCTGATGCCGACCGCGGGCGCGGCGGCCGCGTTGTTGGTGGCCGTAATGCTGTGGCACCGCGAGCCTTCGGGTGAAGCGCCGGTGCTCGAAGGGCAGCACGCGGTGGTCGAGGACATGGATTTGCTGGCAGACAATGAAGCACTTGAACTGATGGATGGCTGGGACGGCCCATTCTATGAATGGGCGGCAGCGCAGACTGACGCCAATGGCGAGAGCGACGGCTGATGTACGCACCTCGCGCGGGCTGTGCGATGCTCGCCGTATTGGCGCTCGCCGCAGCCGTTGCTCATAGCGACGACAGGCGCAAGCCACCGCCCCAGGACCCGGATCCTGGCTTTCTCGAGTTCCTGGGAAGCGTCGACCGCCTGGCCGAGGTGAACCCGGACTATCTTGCGCAGGCAGATCCGGCGCGGGCGGCGCGCCTCGCGGCCAAGGGTCGCGTGCCGCACACGCCACCGCCACCGGCGGCGCCGAGCGCATCCGGAGTGAAAAACAATGAGTAACCACTGGCGTGCGTTAGTGTTCGCCCTGCTGCTGGTCGCGGCAGCGCCCGCGTTTGCGCAGGAGTCCTCCGCTCCCACCGCAAATCCCCCGGCCCCGGTTGCCTGGTCGAGCCTTTCGCCGCCGCAGCAGAGGCTGCTGTCGCGTTTCGGAAGCCAGTGGAACACCTTGCCGCCGGCACGCCAGCAGGCGCTCGCGCGCGGCACCGAGCGCTGGCTTGGGATGTCGAGCGAGCAGCGCGACCAGGCGCACCAGCGCTTCGAGCACTTTCGCTCGCTCCCCCCCGAGCAGCGCCACGCGCTGCGCGGCCGCTGGCAGAAATTCCAGTCACTGCCGCCGAACGAGCAGGCCAACGTGCGGGATAATTTTCACAAGTTTCAGCAGCTGCCGCCGGAGCGGCGCCAGATGCTGCGCGAGCAGTGGCACAACGCAAGCCCCGCCGAGCGTCAGCAGATGGTCGAGCACGCGCGCGAGCAGCGGCTGCAACAGCGGCCGCCCCCGACACCGCGGCTGCCCCCGACGCCGCGGCCGCCCCCGACGCCGCGGCTGCCGCAGCGCTGATCCGCCCAGGATGTTATTTCGCGGCGCCGCCGTTGGTGCCCGGGCGCACCGGCACCGGCATGTTGCACACATCGACGCGTCCGGCCGGCACCTTGAACCATTCCTCGTGCCGGCTGCGCCGCGCCTCGGCATAGGCGAGAAAAGTCGGTGTATCCGTGCGCAGCACTTCCAGCTCGGTGCGCTGCGCCGGCGGCACATCCGCGGCCACGCTCATGGACCTGATCGGCGTGCGCTGCTGAGAGTGCTCGTAGAACCCTAAGGTCCCGCTCCCGCGCGGCATGACCGAGAGCAGCTCGATGCCGGACACCACGCGCCCCAGGAGCGTGACATTGCGATCCAGGTGTCTAGGGGCCTGGCCTATCACCACGTACAGCTCGGTACCGCCGCCGCTATCGACGTCGTTGTCGCGCCCGGCGCCCACCATGCCGTAACAGTGCACCAGCCACGCGCGGCCGAGTGCCCGATCGGCGGCGATCGGAAATCCGTCCACGAATCCAACCTCCGGCGCGTAGGTATCAGGATCCGGAAATTTCATGATCGACAGACCCCGCAGCGGCCGCTCGAATTCGGCGCCCACGGTGCGCTGCGCTGCGCCGACTGGCTTCTTGGCGTCCGGGTCGCCCCATTGCACGACGTAGTTGTCCTGTGCGCGCATGATCCACAGGCCATCGAAGTAGTGACCGCGTGCCAGCGCCTGGACATTCGCGACGTGGTGCGGGGCGAATTGCGGAGCGAGCTCAATGACGACGCGCCCGGCAGGCAACTCCAGGTACAGCGTGTTGTGCGGGTCGAGCGGGCGCCAGTCCGCGGCTGTGGACGCGGCGAGCACCTCAGGGCCGGTGAGCGGCTTTCTGGGCGGTTCGGCTGCAGGCGCCGCGCCGTGCAGCGCCGGGGTGATGAGCAGCAGGGCGAGGGTGAGGCCCGCCCGAGGTGAATCGCTCATTGGTCGCGCTCGTCGCAATGAAACAGATGCAGTAAGCGGTGCAGAACCGGGGCCAGAATGATGGTCGCCGTCACGATGAACACCAGCCCCGCGTATAAGGCGTACCAGCCCGCGAACAGTTTGCCCGCAGGCGTTACCGGATTGTTCACCGGCCCCATGCCGCCCAGCAGCATGCAGGTGTTCTCAAACGCGTCGTGCCACTCGAGGTGCTCGTAGTGCTGGTAACCGAGCATGCCGAGCCCGAGCGACGCCGCCAGCAACAGCAAGGCGAGGGCGAAGTGCCGCAGCACGCGCACCAGAAACCGAGCGCGCGGCAGCGGGCGCTCATGCCGATGTTCATACACCGCGCTCACCCGCCGCGACACTACGCCACCCGGGTGAAGCCATCCGCGCTCCAGACTTCGCTGCCGACACCGTGGTGGCCGAAGAACAGACCCTCAGGATCGTATTTTGCCTTGATGGCCCGCAGTCGCGGATAGTGCTTTCCCCAGAAAGCCTGCTGCCACTGCGAATTGAAATAGTTGCTCTCGGAAACGTAAGAGCCGCGGTCCGGGGCAATCCTGAGCAGCTCCGCGGTAGCCCGATCAATCGCGCGCGCGTCCTGATGGGCGGCAGCCAGATCCATCGCCGGGCGCGCCAGCCCCGGGTAAGCCGCTGCCTCGTCATCGGCAATGATGGCCAGTGCAAAGGCCTCGGTAACCGCAGGATTGGTGGCGGTGTCCAGCGCCGCGGCGATCGCCTCGGGCGGGGCACCCGCGAGCCCCTTGTTAAAGTGCAGCCCGATCTCCCTGTGGCGGCTGCCGGCGAACAGCGCCTGCGCGAGACGCTGCCGCTGCTGCTGCTGCAGGAGCGCCGCGGGCAGCCACAGTGAATCGTAACCATGGAGGAAGGCGCCCACCTGGTCCTGATCGCCTTGCCACCATGCGTGGTATACGGGCGCTCCGGCTCGGGTGTCCTGGACCATGCGATGAGTGCCGCCGGGGTCCCACCACTGCCGCGCTTTCAGCGCTCCGGTGCCGAACTCGTCGGTGACCGTGTAGTCCCGCGGTGCCGCGTTGACCCAGGAAAAGAACGGCTGCCACAGCTGCTGCGTGTGTTGCTTGTCGAGTCCCTGACACACCATCGAGAGCGTCAGCGTGTTGTCGGGCGCGACCGATACCTGCTCGCCCCAGTGGGGATTGAAAAGACTGCCGGCATAGAAGTCGATGAACTGCGCCAGCAGTCTGCGGAACGCGTCGTCCGATTGCGCCTTGATCTTGCCCCACGCAGCGCCGAAGAACTCCGGCAGCTCGTGGGTGCGCAGAGTGAGGCGGGTGATGACACCCCAGCTGCCGCCACCGCCGCCCTTGATTGCCCAGAACAGGTCGGGATTGGTGCAGGCGTTTGCCGTGCGCACGCTGCCATCGGCCGTGACCACCTCGGCCTCGAGCAGCCCTGCGGCGGCCGTGCCGAAGCCTTTGGAGAAGCTGCCGAAGCCGCCGCTCTGCACCAGGCCTGCGACCCCGACCGTAGTGCAGCCGCCGCCTTGCACATAGCGGCCCGCTTGCGACGTCACGGCATGGTACAGATCGATCCACATCGCACCCGCTGCGGTGCTCACCGCCGGCACCGCCTGCGCCTTGCCCTCGCAGCCGCTGGCGATGAACGCCTCATGCACGGTGACTTTGTTCATCGCGCGGGTCCAGATCAGCAGCGAGTCCGCCGCGTTGGATGTGCCCTGGTAGCTGTGGCCGGTGCCTTTCACGACCAGCCGCAGCTTGTTGTCGCGCGCGAAGTTGACGCCGGCGACGACATCGGCTGTGTGTCGGGCCTTCAGGGCATAGACGCTCGGGGCCGGCGTCCAGGCATCCAGCCAGCCGGAAACCTGCGTGCCCGCGGGCTGGTCGCCGATATAGAACGGGTTGCGGATGTTGCGGGTAGTGTCCAGGCAAGCCGCCGCATCGGGCTGTTTCTCACAAGCACCGAACAGTGAATGCACTTCGATCAGATTGCCGCCCACGGCGTCCTTGAGCTTCTGCCAGCTGTCAGCTGGCGGCCAGGTGGGATCCTTCGGACGCACGCGGCGCATCATGGAGCGTAGAGCCGGGGACAGGCCACGCAGGCGGGCGGAGGTCAGCGCAACAAGCGGCAGCGCCGCTGCGCCCTTCAGCAGGCTTCTACGATGCATGTGCGACTTCTCACCCTACGGCCTTCACTGCCTGGATCAGCTCCGCCACCGCCTTCTGCGCGTCCCCATACAGCATGCGCGTGTTGTCGAGATAGAACAGGGCGTTCTCGATCCCGGAGAAGCCCGCGCCCTGGCCGCGCTTGATGACGATGACGTTCTTCGCCTTGTCGGCATTCAGGATCGGCATGCCGTAGATCGGGCTCGACTTGTCGGTGCGCGCGACCGGGTTCACGACGTCGTTGGCACCGATGATGAGCGCGACGTCGGCGGTTTCGAACTCGGCGTTGATCTCATCGAGATCGGAAATCAGATCGTAAGGCACGCCCGCTTCCGCGAGCAGCACGTTCATGTGCCCAGGCATGCGCCCCGCGACCGGATGGATCGCGAACCGCACCTGCACGCCGCGATCCATCAGCAGCTGACACAGCTCCCAGATCTTGTGCTGGGCCTGCGCGACCGCCATGCCGTAACCGGGGACGACGATCACTTTCTGCGCGAACGCCATCATCACGCCGGCGTCGCTGGCCTCGATGGGCTTCAGGCTGCCGCTGACCTCGCCGGTGGCGGCGGCGCCGGTGTCGCCGAATCCCGAGAACAGCACGTTGCCGAGGGAGCGGTTCATGGCCTTCGCCATCAGCTGCGTGAGCAGGGTACCGGCCGAGCCCACCACCGTGCCGGCGATGATCATCGCGGCGTTGTTGAGCACGAACCCCTCGAGGCCGACCGCCAGCCCGGTGAGTGCGTTGTAGAGGGAGATGACCACCGGCATGTCCGCGCCGCCGATCGGCAGCGTCATGGTGAGCCCGAGCACCAGGGCCAGCACGAACAATCCGGTGATCAGCGCGGGCGAGGCGTTGGCGTCCACGGCGACCAGCGCACCCAGGATCAGTGCCGCGAGGAGCAGCAGCAGATTCAGGATCTGCTGGCCGCTGAAGCGGATGCTGCGCGTGATCAGACCCTGCAGTTTCCCGAAGGCGATCGCACTGCCGCTGAATGACACCGCGCCGATGATGCCGCCGGCCACCGCGAGCGTAGTGGTGGCGTAGCCTTCAGTCTCGCCGCGATACAGTTCCACCGCCGCGATCGCCGCCGCGGCCCCGCCCCCCATGCCGTTGTAGAGCGCGATCATCTGCGGCATGTTGGTCATGGCCACGCGCTTGCCGCTCCACCATGCGAGCCCCGCGCCGACCGCCATCGCCGGGAGGATCAGCCCGTAGTTGGACATTCCCGGGTACAGGAACGTGATGAGCGTCGCCACCAGCATGCCGGCGCCGGCCCACAGGATGCCGCTGCGTGCCGTCACCGGAGAGCTCATGCGCTTGAGCCCGATGATGAACAGCACGGCGGTGACGAAATAGCTCGCCTGGATCGCCAGATCGGCGGACACCCCGAACGGCATCAATGCCGCCTCTGCCCGGCGCTGCGCGCTCCGCTCGACTTGAACATCTCGAGCATGCGTTCGGTCACGACGTAACCGCCCACGGCGTTGCCGGCGGCGAGCAGCACACCGATGAAGCCGATGGTCTTCTCCAGCGGGGTATGCGCGCCACCGAGCGCGACCATCGCGCCGACCAGCACGATGCCGTGCACGAAATTCGAGCCCGACATCAGCGGCGTATGCAGGATCACCGGCACACGTGCGATGACCTCGTAACCGGTGAAGGCCGCGAGCATGAAGATATACAGCGCCACCATCCCGGTCATGTCAGTCCTCCAGCGCCTTAGCCGTCGGTTCGTGTTTGATCTGTCCGCCGCTTGTCAGACACGACTGCGCAAACACCTCGTCGTTCCAGTCGATCGCCAGCTCCCCCTTCACCAGCGCCGGCTTGAGGAAATTGTAGAGGTTGCGCGCATACATCTCGCTCGCGTTATAGGCAAGCTCGGCGGCGAGATTCACCGGCCCCACCACCTTCACCCCGTGGTGCTCGAGCACCTCGCCGGCGCGCGTCAGCTCGCAATTGCCGCCCTGTTCGGCGGCGATGTCGACCACGACCGAGCCGGCGCGCATGCGCTCCACCGCGGCGCGCGAGATGATTTTCGGTGCCGGACGGCCCGGTACCGATGCGGTGGTGATCACGGCATCCGCGGCGGCGATGCGTGAGTCGAGCACTTCCTGCTGCTGGGCTTTCTCCGCGGCGGTGAGCTCGCGCGCGTAGCCGCCGGTGCCTTCGGCACTCACACCCGTGTCGACGAACTTCGCGCCCAGGGACTTCACCTGCTCGCGGGTGGCGCTGCGCACGTCGTAGGCTTCGACCATCGCGCCCAGGCGTCGCGCGGTGGCGATCGCCTGCAGTCCTGCCACTCCCGCGCCGATGATCAGCACCTGCGACGGGCGAATGGTGCCGGCTGCCGTGGTGAGCATGGGCAGGAACTTCTGCAGGTAACTGGCGGCGATCAGCACCGCCTTGTAGCCGGCGATCGAGGCCTGCGAGGACAGCGCATCCATCGACTGCGCACGCGAAATGCGCGGCACCAGCTCCATGGCGAAGCTCGTGATGCCGCGCGCCTTCAGGGCGCGCACTTCGGCGGCGCGCGCGTGCGGCTGCATGAAGCCAACGACCACCGCGCCCTGCTTCAGCTGCTGGATCTGCTCCACCGTCAGCGGCTGTACCGTCAGGATAACGTCCGAGCCCGCGAGCACCGCAGCCGCGGAGTCCGCCCAGGTGACACTCTTATAAAGAGAGTCCGGGAAACTGGCGCGCTCCCCGGCGCCCCGCTCCATCACAACGCGGGCGCCTTCCTTGGCCAGCTTGTCGGCCACTTCGGGGACCAGACAGACCCGAGTTTCATGCGGCGCGCTCTCGCGCAATGCGCCAATGGTTACCGACATTCACTGCCTCGCGCGCCCGCCGTGGCCGAGCGGCCACTTGCCTGGAAATCCTTAGTTGAATTAGGATCTTGCGCTGTTGAATTCATGCACACAACTGCCGTATCTTACGCCGCCATGCTGGGCATCGATCTCGAGCGCGCCGATCACGGCCCCCTGGAGGACTTCGCGATAGTCGCGACACCCGCGGCGCGCGGGCTGGCGCAGCTCGTGCTGCGCACGGACGTCGCTGGCATGCCGCTCGAGTGGATCGACTACAAGGAAGCCGCGCGACTGTATCACCAGGAACAGGTGGCTTACACGTGCGGCTCGCTGCTGTATGAGTTGTACGGCGGCACCAATGCGCGCACCGGGCGCCGCACAGTGCTGGGGGTCAACTCCATCGTCGCCACCGTCGGGCACACCGGCAACCCCGGCAACACGCGCCACGACTACGTTCCGCCGCTGAACAACCAGACGCTGTTCCGGCGCGACGCGTACATGTGCATGTACTGCAGCCTGCGCTTTGCGTCGCGCGAGCTGTCACGCGATCACATCCGCCCCTTCGGCCAGGGCGGCACCGACATGTGGACCAACGTGGTGGCGGCGTGCCGCCGCTGTAACAACCAGAAAGCCGCGCGCACTCCCGAGCAGGCGCGCATGCAGCTGATCGCCGTGCCGTTCACACCGACCTATGCGGAATACATCTTTCTGAAAGGGCGGCGGGTGCTCGCCGATCAGATGGAATATCTCGTGGCGCATTTTCCGCGCTCGAGCCCGCTGCACGCCCGGATCCAGCGCTGGTTGTCCTGAACGCCCAACGCGCGCACCCGCGGCGCCCCCGCGTGACGATCCTGGCGGCCCCTGCTAAGGTGGCGCGCACTCAAGTGAGCGGAGCGCCGCCTTGATCTTCCTCGTCGACGCTTCGGTCTACGTGTTCCGCGCCTACCACTCCATGCTCCCGGACATGCGCGACCGGGACGGCAATCCGGTGCACGCCGTATTCGGGTTCGCGCGCTTCCTCGGGGATCTCATCGAACGGGTGCGTCCCACCTACATCGCGGTCGCCTTCGATCAGCGCCGCGCCG
Source organism: Steroidobacteraceae bacterium (assembly GCA_036401635.1). Classification (GTDB taxonomy): domain Bacteria; phylum Pseudomonadota; class Gammaproteobacteria; order Steroidobacterales; family Steroidobacteraceae; genus 13-2-20CM-66-19. The sequence goes on along the minus strand of DASWUP010000235.1, from coordinate 820 downwards.
GCTCCTATCGCAATCGCATCTACCCGCCGTACAAGGCCAACCGCGAGCGCGCGCCGGCGGACCTGGTGCTGCAGTTCGAGCGCTGCCGTGAGTTGTGCCGGCACCTGGGAGCGGCGGTATTCGTGGATCCGGAGTACGAAGCCGACGACATCATCGGCACCCTCGCACGCTTCATGCGCGAGGAGGGCGTGCGCTCCGCCTTCATCAGCCGCGACAAGGATCTCGCGCAACTGGTCCGCGATGGTGATCTGTTCTGGGACTTCGGCGCGCGCGAGCAGTTCGGCTATCACGACATCGAGCGTCATTTCGGCGTGCTACCCGAGCGCTTCGCCGACTATCTGGCGCTCACCGGGGATGAAGTGGACAACATTCCCGGCGTACCCGGCGTCGGGCGCCGTACCGCCGCCTCGCTCATGAAGGCGTTCAGCTCGCTCGATGAACTGTACGGTGATCTGGCACGCGTCGCGCGTCTGCCGCTGCGCGGCGCGGGCACCCTGGGCGCGCGCCTCAGCGAGCATCGCGAGTCGGTGTACCTGGCGCGCCAGCTCACGCGCATTGCCTGCGATCTGCGGCTTAACGTCGCGCCCCCCGGGCTCAGGCGCCGCGTGCCGGACATGGCGGCGCTGTCGGAGCTGTACGACAGACTCGGCTTCGGACCCTTCCTGCGCCGCCAGGGCGAGCGGCTGGCGCAATTGCCCGCCGGCTGAGTGCGAGCCTAGGGGGTGAGGGATGGAGCGCCTTGCGGCCATCGCCCGCGAGATCAGCGCCCTCACCGGGGCGCGTTGTCCGCCGGCTCCCGAGCGCCGCGTGAGCGGCGGCA
>DASWUP010000234.1:0-4518 GCA_036401635.1 Steroidobacteraceae bacterium | reverse complement strand
CGCTCCGGTGTATCGAGCAGTACGCCATTGGGGCCGGCGACAAACCCGGGCTGCCTCGGTTTCGCCGGGTGGCAGCTCGCGCAGCGCGCGGCGACGATCGCCTGAACGTGTGCGAAGTCCGCTGTGGAGCTCAGTGCGACCGCACGCGGGCCGGGGGCGCGCGGCAGCAACGCGAACGCCACGCCGGCGAGCGTCAGCAGGCCCAGAGCGGCGGTCAGCGGCGAGGTGCGGCCGCCGCGTTCGCGCGCCTTGTGGCGCGCGACAAAATAAGTCCGCAGCCAGACGCCGGCCGAACAAATGGCGATCAGCACCAGCCAGTTCTCGCGCGCGCCGTAGGTCATGGGGTAGTGAGGGCTGATCATCACGAACAACACCGGCAGCGTGAAATACGTGTTGTGCGTCGAGCGCAGCTTGCCGGCGATGCCGAACGCCGGATCCGGCTCGCGGCCCTCGCGCCTGGCGCGCACCAGTTCGCGTTGACCCGGAATGATCACGAACAAGACGTTCGCCGCCATGATCGTGCCGAGCATGGCGCCGAATTCCATGTAGGCGCCGCGTCCGCTGAACAGGCGGCACAGGGCCCAGGCCGCCGCGGACAGAAGCGCCGCCAACACCGCTCCCAGCGCCGGGCCATTGCGGCCCAACCGGGAGCGACACAGGCCGTCGTAGACCAGCCAGCCGCCCGCGAGGAATGCGATGCCGATGGCGGTGGCCGCAGGTTGCGACAGCGCCGCCACCGCGGGGTCGATCAGGTAGAGCTGCGCCTGACCGTAATAAAGGAGAGCGAGCAGAAACAAGCCCGACAGGAAGGTCGTATAGGCTTCCCAGTAGAACCAGTGGAGCGAAGGGGGAAGCGATGCTGGCGCCACGCGGTATTTGTGGGTGTTGTAGAAACCGCCGCCATGCACGGCCCACAGCTCACCGCCGACCCCCCGGCCTGCGAGCGTCGCATCGGCGGGGGCAAGGAGGTGATTGTCGAGCCAGATGAAATAGAACGACGAGCCGATCCAGGCGATGCCCGCCACCAGGTGCAGCCAGCGAGCGAGCAGATTCAGCCAGTCCAGAAGGTACGCCGTCATGAAATGGCAGCAGAGCAGGCGGCGCACCCGGGTGAGGGACAGCCGTCGGCGGGGCCGGCGGCGATGGCCAACGGCAGATTCCGCGAGCGGGTGCTGAGCACCGGTCCAAGACCTTGCAGCAATTGCGCGGCTACGCCGACCGCGATGGCGGCCGGCAACTTGCTGCCGACTCCCGCCACGCCGATGGGGCACACGAGTCGCCCGATGGTCTGCGGCGCGAGGCCATCGCGCGCCAGCCGCGAGCGGAAACGCGCGCCCTTGCTCTTCGAGCCGATCAATCCGAGCCACGCAAAGTCGCCGCGCTCGAGGATTCTGCGGCACAGCGTGTAGTCCAGGGCATGGTCGTGTGTCATGACCAGGAAGCGCGCCGCGCACGGCGCGAGCGGCACGGTGCTGACGGGCGTCGCCGAGCACAGCGCCCTGATGCTGTGCGGCAAGGCGGGCAACAGCTGTGGGCGCGGATCGATCCAGGTGACGGTGAACGGCAACCCGGCGAGGATGCGGATCACTGCCTGCCCCACATGGCCGGCGCCGTAGAGCCACAAGGGCGGGGCGTCCGTGCCGATGGCTTCGCAAAGGACGGCGCTCTCGTCATCCGCGCAATTGAGCTGCAGGCGCGGTTGCAGCGGCGGTGCCAACCGGCGCATGACCGCTAGCGCGGAGATCTCGGTGACGATCGCCGCAGGCGAGCCGTCGGACCACGCTTGCGCGGCGCGGCGCAGCAGCGGCAGATCGGCGCTCGTGAAGCGCTCCAGCCACAGCTGCACGACACCGCCGCAGCACTGCGCCAGTTCCCGGCCTAACACAAGCCGGCGCAGGCGCACCGGGCGGGCCGTGGCGGGAGCTGTGAGCAGCGCGGCGGCTTCCCGCAGCCCCTGCCATTCGAGGTTGCCGCCGCCGATCGTTCCGTACGTGCGGTCGTGCGCAACGAGCATGCAGGCCCCGGGCTCGCGCGGCGCGGAGCCGCGCACTGCGGCGATGAGCACCCGGACCACCGCCGGCTCGCGCTCTGCAATGAGTCGCAACACCGCAAGTGGCCAGTTATCGCTAAGAGAAGCAAGCCAGCGGCCTGCAGTGGCGCTGCCGTCGAGCTCGTCTGCCGCGCGCACCGTCATGCTCGATGCCTGACAGCATCGATCGCGCGCAGCACCGACTCCGGAGTGGCCGGAGCACTGAGCGGCGGCAGCGCCCCCGCGGGGCCACAGGCGGCGCAGGCGTCGCGAATTGCGTGGAACACCGAGAGCGCCAGCATCAACGGGGGTTCTCCCACCGCCTTGGAGCGATGGATCGTGGCTTCGCGATTCGGCGCGCGCTCGAGCATGGTGACCGTGGAGTGTGCGGGCCAGTCGCGCGCGGTCGGGATCTTGTAAGTCGAGGGTGCGTGAGTCTTGAGCTCTCCCCGCGCGTCCCACCACAACTCCTCGCTGGTCAGCCAGCCCACGCCCTGGAGGAAGCCACCTTCGATCTGACCGCGGTCGATCGCCGGGTTCAGTGACGCGCCCACATCGTGCAGGATATCGACCCGCAGCAGACGGGTTTCACCGCTGAGCGTGTCGACCGCGACTTCGGCAACCGCCGCGCCGTAGGCGAAGTAGAAGAACGGGCGCCCGGTCAGGGTCGCAGCGTCCCAGCGAATCTTCGGCGTGCGGTAGTAGCCCGTGGCGGAGAGCGAGACGCGCCCGGTGTAGGCTTCGCGGACGAACTGGCCAAACGTCACCTGGCGGGCGCCGATATGGACCTGTCCGTCCGCGAAGCGCACCTCCTCGGGGGTGACGTGATGCTTCTCGCAGGCGTGGTCGACGAGCCGCTGCCGGATCGAGCGGGCCGCCGCCTGCGCCGCCATGCCGTTCAGGTCGGAGCTCGATGAGGCGGCGGTTGCCGAGGTGTTGGGCACCTTGCTGGTGTCGGTGGTGGTGATGCGCACGGCAGAGAGCGGCACGCCAAGCTCTGCCGCGACCACCTGCGCCACCTTGACGTGCAGGCCCTGTCCCATCTCGGTGCCGCCGTGATTGAGCAGCACGGTCCCGTCGGTGTAGACGTGTAACAGTGCGCCGGCCTGGTTGTAGTGGGTCGCAGTGAACGAGATGCCGAACTTGACGGGCGTCAGCGCCAGTCCGCGCTTGATCAGCGGATTGCGGGAATTCCACTCGGCGATGGTTCTGCGGCGCTCGCGGTAAGCGCTCTGCGTCTCGAGCGCGTCCACGATGCCGTGGATGAGATTGTCCTCGATAGTCTGGCCATAGTGGGTCACGTTGCGATCAGCGATACCATAGAAGTTCGCGCGGCGCACATCGAGCGGGTCGAGGCGCAGAGTGCGGGCGATGTCATCGAGGATGCGCTCGATGACCATCATCGCCTGCGGGCCGCCGAAGCCGCGAAACGCCGTGTTGGATACCGTATGCGTCTTGCAGCGGTGCGAGGTGATTTCGACGTGCTCGAGGAAGTAGGCGTTGTCGAGATGATAGAGCGCGCGGTCGTTCACCGGACCGGACAGGTCCGCTGAATAGCCGCAACGCGAGGCAAGCATGATGATGAGCGCCAGGATGCGTCCGTGCGTGTCGAAGCCGACGTCGTAGTCGGCCAGAAAATCATGGCGCTTACCCGTCATGAGCATGTCGATATCACGATCGAGGCGCAGCTTCACGGGCCGCCCGGTTTTGTGGGCCAGGACAGCCGCGGCGGCGGCGATGAGTGCGGGCTGGCTCTCCTTGCCGCCGAATCCGCCGCCCATGCGCCGACACTGCACCGTTACCTGGTGGGCGCGCAGCGCCAGGGCATGCGCAACGACGTGTTGCACTTCCGTTGGGTGTTGGGTCGAGCTGTGGATCAGCATCGCCCGGTCTTCCTGCGGGATCGCTATCGCGATCTGGCCTTCGAGATAGAAATGATCCTGACCGCCGGTGACGACGGTTCCCTGCAGGCGATGCGCGCAGGCGGTGAGTATCGGCGCGGGTGTGCCGCGCACCAGGCGGCGACTCGGGAGGACGTAGCTGCCGGCGGTGAGCGCTGCACGAATGTCGAGGATGGCGGAAAGCTCCTCATACGTGACGCGTGCCTGGCGCGCCGCCCGGCGCGCCGCTGTAAAAGAGGCCGCGGCGACGGCGAACAAGGGCTGGCCCGCGTACTGCACGAGGCGGTCGGCGAAGATCGGATCATCGTGCACCGCACTACCGTAGTTGTTTTCGCCCGGGATATCCGCGGCGCGCACCACTGCCGTAACTGCCGCCCCTGCGAGCACCGGCGCCAGGTCCAGTGTAAGGATCCGGCCGTGAGCGATGGTGCTGATACCGAAGGCGCCGTGCAGCGTGTTGGCCGGCAGCGCGATGTCGTCGGTGTAGAGCGCTTGCCCGGTGACGTGCAGATGCGCACTGTCGTGCGGGTGGGCGCGGCCGAGGAGCTCGGCGGGCGCGGGTTCCGGGGCGCTGATGGGTGCGGCACT
>DASWUP010000233.1:0-14296 GCA_036401635.1 Steroidobacteraceae bacterium | reverse complement strand
CATCGCAGCAGTCCGGTGCGCCGCCGCCCGCAGTGCGTTATGAGGCGCACCTGGCAGCCGGAGGCATTGCCCCGGCCGGCGGCGCGCTGCGCAATCCTCATCAGGGCGACCCAGCCGTGGCGAAGAACGGTGCGTTGCTCTTTACCACGATGAATTGCGACGGCTGTCACGGGGGTGATGGCGCCGGATGGGTCGGACCCAATCTCGCAGACGGACGCTGGCGTTACGGCGGCGCGGACGCCGAGGTCTTCAATTCGATCTACTACGGTCGTCCCAAGGGCATGCCCGCATTCGGCGGCATGCTGGGCGCTGAGGGGGTCTGGACCCTGGTCACTTATATCCGATCATTGCCGATGCCGAACGATGTGCCGACCGAGTCGTGGCAAGGAGCGAGTCACTGAGCTGGTGCGTGGACGGGCGGGGATTTCTGGTGGTCATGGCTCTCGCTGGCGCGCTCGCCGGCGGCGCGACAGCCATGGGAGCGGACAGCGTGAACAGGAAGCATCAGCAACACGTCGGGGCCCCCGATCCGTATCTGTGGCTCGAAGAGATCCACGGCGCGAAGCCCCTGGAATGGGTGAAGGCGCAGAACGCCAAGTCCACCGCGATTCTCCAGGCAGACCCGAGCTATCAGAAGGACTACGACGCCATTCTCAAGGTGATGGATGCGACCGATCGCATCCCCTACGGCGACCTCGACCATCAATACGTTTTCAACTTCTGGCAGGACGCGCAGCATCCCAAGGGTATCTGGCGGCGCACGAGCATCGCGGACTACGCGAAACCGGCGCCCGACTGGGACATGCTGCTCGACCTGGACCAACTGGCGGCGGACGAGCACGAGAACTGGGTGTGGAAGGGTGCGGAATGCACCCCCTCGCTGAAGCATTGTTTGCTGCATCTGTCGCGCGGCGGCGGCGATGCGGCGGTGGTGCGCGAGTTCGATCCGGCCGCGAGGGCCTTCGTGAAGAGCGGCTTCCAGCTAGCGGAGGCGAAATCCTCCATCAGCTACCTAAGCGAGGAGGCGGTGCTGTGCGGAACCGATTTCGGTCCCGGCTCCATGACGGCCTCCGGCTATCCGCGCATCGTGAAGCTGTGGAAGCGCGGCGAGCCGCTCGCCGGTGCCAGGACGATCTACGAGGGCAAACATAGCGACGTCGGCGCGCAGGGCGTCGTCTTCCACGATCCTTCCGGGACCCTCGCGCTGGTACAGCGCGATGTCAGTTTCTTTTCCGCCGAGTATCACTCCATTGGGCCCGACGGCACGACCCGGCAATTGCCACTGCCGCTCGGCGCCGATCTGAAGGGCGCGCAGAGCCGGCATCTCATTTTCGCACTGCGCGAGGACTGGACACCGCCCGCTGGCGCACCGATCGCCAAGGGTTCGCTGATCGCGTATCGCGTTGCGGAGAACCGAAAGGCTCCCGCGGGCAACTCCGTCGCGGTCCTCTACACGCCGGATGCCCGGAGCGCGATTGATGAGGTGGCAGCCGGCCGCGATGTCGTCTATGCCTCGATCTATCACGACGTTACCGGCAGCATTCATGTGTTTCGCGCAGCAGATGGGGTGTGGAGTCACACGACGCTGGCACTTCCTGCCGGTGGCTCGACGCACATCGTGGCGACGAACGCCTGGGGCCCGGAAGCGCAGTTCCGCTTCGAGAGCTACACCACGCCCGCCACGCTGTACGCCGATGCGGGCGATGGCAGGCCGGCGCCGATCAAGTCGCTGCCGGCACGCTTCGATGCCTCGAATCTGACGACCGAGCAGTTCTTCGCGACCTCGAAGGACGGCACGCAGATACCGTACTTCGTGACGCGCAGCAAAAGCCCCACCGGCCCGGCCCCCACGGTTCTTTACGGCTATGGCGGTTTCGAAGTTTCCCAGACGCCCAGCTATTCGCCGAACTTCGGCATGCTGTGGCTGAGCAGGGGCGGCGTTTTCGTGGTCGCCAATATCCGCGGCGGCGGCGAATACGGCCCGGGGTGGCACCAGGCCGCGCTGCTGCAGAATCGTCAGAAGGCTTACGACGATTTCCAGGCAGTGGCGCAGGACATCCTGAAGCGCGGCATCACCACGCCCAGGCAGCTCGGCATCATGGGCGGATCAAACGGCGGCCTGCTGGTGAGCGCCAACATGGTGCAGCGGCCGGATCTGTTCGGTGCCGTCGTGTGCCAGGTGCCGCTGATCGACATGATCCGCTACACCCATATCGGCGCGGGCGCCTCCTGGGCCGCGGAATACGGTGATCCCGCCAGGCGCGCCGACCGCGGCTGGATCATGAAGTATTCGCCCTATCAGAATGTCAGAGCGGGCAAAAGCTATCCGCCGGTGTTCTTCGTCACGGCCACCAGCGACGATCGCGTCACGCCGGTGCATGCGCGCAAGATGGCAGCGCGCATGGAAGCCCAGGGTCATGAGGTGCTGTTCTACGAGAACACCGATGGCGGCCATGCGGCCGCGGCGAATCACAAGCAGGCGGCCGAGATGTGGGCGCTCAGCTTCGTGTATCTGACACAGAGACTTGGGTCCGGATAGGCTTAAGGCGCACATGAGCAGTTCCCTGGCCACACGCACCGGAGGCTGTCTGTGCGGCGCGGTCCGCTATTGCGTCGCCGGCGCCCTGCGAGCGGTTGTCATGTGTCATTGCACGCAGTGCCGGCGCATGACCGGGCATGTCATGGCCGCCACGGCCGCACGGCGCGCCGACTTTCGCCTGGTGTCCGAGGGCGAACTGAAGTGGTACTCGGCGTCGAAGGAGGCGCGCCGTGGGTTTTGCGGCCGTTGCGGCTCCACGCTGTTCTGGGAGGCAGTGGGACGCGACTACATCAGCATCGCGGCGGGCAGTCTCGATGACTCAAGTGGCCTTAGGATCGCGTGCCACATTTTTGTCGCTGACAAGGGCGACTACTACGAGATCGAGCCGGGAACGCCGCAGAGCACGGACGGAACGTTCGCGGTGCCGTTCATTTAACCAGTGACTCGAGGCGCTTGTCGGGTACGAGCCAGAGCAGCGCCACCGCGACATACAGCGTGATCGCCAGCCACGGCCGCACGAATGCCAGCACGATGGCGGTGGCGTACAGGATGAGGGACCCCTTGCCCTTGAGGTCGTTGCCGAGCGCGATCGCGAGGCGCGAGTCGCGGCCGTTATGGGCGATGATCTGCCGCTGCAGAATCTGATAGCTCGCTCCGGCGCACACCAACACGACGCCATAAGCCGCCGTCGGCAGGGCGGTGAATCCCGCCTCGTCTAGCCACCGGATCACGAACGGCACCAGCGACAGCCAGAACAGCAGTGCGAGGTTCGCCCACAGCACCTTGCCGTTGACGCGCTCGGTGAGGTGCAGCATGTGGTGGTGGTTGTTCCAGAAAATGCCGACGTTCACGTAGCTCAGCACGTAGGCCGCGAGCAGCGGCAGATCCGCCTGCAGCGCCGCAAGATCGCTGCCGTGCGGAACCCTGATCTCCAGCACCATGATGGTGATGATGATGGCGACCACGCCATCGGTGAACGCTTCGAGACGGGCCGCATTCATGGCGCAGATCCTACGTTCATTTAACTTCGTAAGCCATTATTAACTCACAAAAATATACCCGCCATCACTGCCGCGCGGGTCGCAGGCGCGCACGGCTCGCCGGGCCCGGTCAGCTCCCGATGTTAAGCTGGCGCGGCTTGCTTGAGGGCGCCGTCATGAGCACCAGCCGCCGATTTATCGAGCTGCGGGATCAGCTGCTGCGCTTCAGGGAAGACTGGGCAGGTGCGCAGCGCGAGTTCCGCTGGCCGGTTTTCCAAGAATTCAACTGGGCGCGCGACTACTTCGATGTGATCGCCGCCGACAACGACACGGCCGCATTGCGCGTCGTGGATGACACGGGCGGCGATCAGTCGCTGACATTCTCGGAGCTGGCGCAACGCACGGCGCAGGTCGCGAACTTTTTGACTTCTCAGGGCGTGCGCGCCGGCGACCGCCTGCTCATCATGCTGCCCAACAGCGTGCCACTGTGGGAAACGATGCTCGCGGCCATCAAGCTCGGCGCAGTCATGATCCCGGCCACGACGCTGCTGGAGCGCGAGGACCTGCGCGATCGTCTCGAGCGCGGCCAGGTGAAGGCGATCGTGACCGAAGCGGAGTTTGCGGGGCGCTTCGACGGATTGCCGGGCGCGCCGCTGCGCATCGCCGTGGGACGCAGCGTGCACGGCTGGATTGCGTACGATCGCTCGCGCACCGCCGCCGAGCAGTTCACCGCCGCAGCGCCGACGCGTGCTGATGATCTGCTGCTCCTGTACTTCACCTCCGGCACCACCGCGCGGCCCAAGCTCGTCGCCCATACGCACGTGAGCTATCCGGTCGGGCATTTGTCGACCATGTATTGGCTGGGTCTGAAGCCCAAAGATGTGCATCTGAATCTGAGCTCACCCGGCTGGGCCAAGCACGCCTGGTCGAGCTTCTTTGCCCCGTGGAATGCGCAGGCGACCATCCTCGCGTATCAGTACGAGCGCTTTGACGCCCGCGCGCTCCTTGACCAGTTAGTGCGTTGTCGCGTGACGAGCTTCTGCGCACCGCCGACAGTGTGGCGGATGCTGATCCAAAACGACTTGCGCGCCTGGCGCGTGTCGCTGCGCGAGCTCGCCAGCGCCGGCGAACCGCTGAACCGCGAGGTCATCGGACAGGTGCGCGACGCCTGGGGAGTCACTATCCGTGACGGCTTCGGTCAGACCGAGACCACCGCGCAAGTCGGCAACGCGCCGGGGCAGCCGATCAAACCCGGCTCGATGGGGCGGCCGCTGCCGGGATATTCGATCGTGCTGCTCGGCGCAGACGGGCGCGTGAGCGAGGAGGGCGAGATCTGCATCGACCTGGCGCAGCGGCCACTCGGGCTCATGCAGGGGTACCTGGATGATCCCGCGCGCAATGCCAGCGCCATGGGCGATGGCTATTACCACACCGGGGATGTGGCCTCGCGCGATGCGGAGGGTTACCTGACCTACGTCGGCCGCCTGGACGATGTCTTCAAATCCTCCGACTACCGCATCAGCCCCTTCGAGCTCGAGAGTGTGCTGATCGAGCATCCCGCGGTGGCCGAAGCCGCGGTCGTGCCGAGCCCGGACCCGTTGCGCCTATCGGTGCCGAAGGCGTTCGTGGCGCTGGCAGCGCACAGCAGCCCGGATGCCGACACCGCCCGCGCGATTCTGCGGCACGTGCGCGAGCGCGTCTCGCCCTACAAGCGCATCCGCCGGCTCGAATTCGCCGCGCTTCCCAAGACCATTTCGGGAAAGATCCGCCGCGTCGAATTGCGCAAACTCGAGCAGGCACGCGGGACGGATGCAACGCGCCGCGAACGGGAGTTCTGGGAGGAGGATCTGCGTTAGCGCACCGTGGGCAGGGGCGCTGCCGACGGGCCCTCAGCCGCTGAGTACCTCGCGCGCCGCGTGCAGTACTTCGGGCACAATCTCGCTGACGTCATGGTCCGTAGTGCGGTGATTGACGAAGCACGCGCGCAGCGCGAATCGTCCCCCGAGCGTCGCGTTGGAAAGGTACACCCGGCCGCGCTCAATGACGCGCTTAAGGATCGCCGCGTTCAACTGGTCGGCACCCGGGCCGCCGTGCCGGTAACGGAAGCACACGGCGCTCAGCTCGACCGGCGCGAGCAGTTCCAGCGCCGCCGTGCCGGAAATGACTGCGGCGAGACTCTGCGCATGTTGCAGATCTGTGCGGATCGCGCTGCGGAACGCCCCAAGTCCGTGGTAGCGCAGGGACAACCATAACTTCAGCGCCCGGAAGCGCCGTGACAGCTCCAGCGACTCGTCGAAGAACGCGAAGGCTTCCTGTGGATCGGAGGCGAGCGACTTCGCATAGTCGCCGGTGAAAGAGAACGCGCTGCGTGCAGCGCGCGCGCTCTTGAACAGCAGCATGCCGCAGTCGAGCGGCTGGTAGAGCCACTTGTGAGGATCGAGCGACAGGGAGTCTGCAGCACTCAGGCCCGTGAATCGTTCGGGAACCGCGAGCGCGGCCAGTGCACCGTAGGCGCCGTCGACGTGCAGCCACACATGCTGTTCGCGGCACACCGCGGCGATGTCGGCGAGCGGATCGATCGCTCCTGTGTTGACAGTGCCGCTGGTTGCGACTACGGCCAGGGGTTTGCGTCCGGCGGAGCGGTCCGCGGCGATCGCGACGCGCAGCGCTTCCGGGTCCATGCGATAGCCTCCATCGGTGCCGATCAGGCGCAGATTCTGGCGTCCCAGTCCGAGCAGCGCGATCGCCTTGGGGATCGACATGTGCACTTCGCTCGAGGCGTATACCACACCGGGCTGCGCGCCGGTTTCGTTGGCGGGCAGCTGTGCCTCGCGCGCCATGGCGAGCCCCATCAGATTGGCGATGGAGCCGCCGCCGCACAGGCTGCCGGTGAACCCCTCGCAGCCGAGCGCGGCCGCGAGCTCGCGCACGAGTTGTCGTTCGATGGTCACGGCCGCGGGCGCCGACCGCCAGGCGGTGACGTTTTGATTCAGGATGCTCGCCAGCAGATCCGCCAGCGCGGCCACCGGCTCACCCGAGCCGAGCACGTACCCGTAAAAGCGTGGTGTCGGCGCACGCGACAGGGCGAGCACCTCGTCCAGGGCATCGAGTGCGTGGGCCCGCAGACCTTCTTCGGGCAGCGGCGCCGCGAACGCCCGCGCCACGTGCTCAGCCGCGACGGGTGGAAAGGCGCGCATGTTCTCGAGCCCGGCGAGCAGCTCGGCGGCGATGTCCGTCACCCGTGCGGCGAGGGAGCGGAATTCAGCGTTCGGCAGATGCAAGGCGTTCATGAGGCGAACCCGTTCGCATGCGCGGTGTGCGGCGATACTACACGGGTGAGTGGTTTATGATGTGCACACCATGATCGACCCGGCTATTGGCGCATTGCTCGCTGGCGCCTTCGCGCTGTTGTTTGGGAGCGCTGCGCTTCACAAGCTGCGCAGTCTCCAACGCTTCGCTGAGATGTTTCATGCGTACCGGTTACTGCCGGTTAGCGCTGCGCGCTTGTCATGGCTGGTGCCGGCGCTCGAGTTAACGGTGGGCGTGGGGCTGCTCGCGCGCCGCTCTCGTGCCGGCGCCTGTGCCGCGGGTGCGGCGTTGCTCGTGGCGTACGCCGTTGCGATCGCGATCAATCTGCAGCGCGGCCGACGCGATCTGGCCTGCGGCTGCGGCGGCCCGGACGAGCGCCGACCGATTGCCCCCTGGATGGTGTGGCGCAATCTCCTGCTGGCGGGGTTGCTCGCGGTGATGCTGCTGCCGTGGATCGCGCGGCCGATGGCGGCCGCTGACGCTGTCACCATCGGAGCGGGGACCGCAGTCGCCGCACTCTTATAGATGAGTCTCGATCGCCTGCTGGGCCGGGTGGCGCCGCGTACAGCCCTGTTGCGAGGCTCGTGATGACGGCGTTGGCGGTCTCCAATGTGGTGCTGTGGATTCTGGTACTGGCGTTGTCGGCCGTGGTGCTGGCGCTTGTCAGGCAACTTGGCGTGCTGCACGAGCGCATCGCGCCCGCGGGTGCGCTGATGCTCAATCGCGGCCTCGCCGTCGGTGAGCGGGCGCCGGTGCTGGAAGTGGCCGATCTCGAAGGCCATGCGCACCAGGTGGGCGTCGCACGCGCGGATGGCCGCAGTACGCTGCTGCTGTTCGTGTCTCCGACCTGCCCGGTGTGCAAGTCCCTGCTGCCTGCGGTCAAGTCCAGCCGCAAGGATGAGCGGGACTGGATGGACGTGATCCTGGCGAGTGACGGCGATAGCGGCGAGCAGCGTGAGTTTGTGCGCAGCCAGGGTCTGGACGGCATCCCGTACGTGGTGTCGGCGGCCCTGGGGCTGGCGTACCAGGTCGGCCGCTTGCCGTTCGCCGCGCTGCTCGACGAACAGGGCATCCTGCGCGCGCGCGGACTGGTCAATTCGCGCGAACATCTCGAGAGCCTGTTCGAGGCGAAGCGCCTGGGGGTCGCCTCGCTGCAGGAGTATTTCTCCGGCGCCGTGTGACCATAAGGAGGGAGCCGTGCGAGATCCGGGATCGATGGACCAGGCGGTGTGGGCGGTACTCGATGACTACGAAGCACGCGCCCAGCGTGAGGAGAAACTCTGGAGCACGCTGTCTGCGGAGGAAAGCATGCGGCGGCGCGATGAAATGCTGCTGCCGGTGGGCCGGGCAGCCGGCACGCTTATCAATCTGCTCGTCAAGGAAGGCGAGGCCCGCCGGATCCTGGAAGTGGGCAGCTCCTACGGCTACTCCACGACCTGGCTCGCGGAAGCCGCGCGGGCGGTCGGCGGCAAGGTCGTCTCGCTCGAGCTGCAGGCCGCGAAGACCGAGTATGCGCGCGCGCAACTGGCGCGCGCCGGGCTCGCGGAGTACGTCGAGTTTCGCGTCGGCGATGCGCTCGCATCGCTCGGGCAGCTCGCCGGACCATTCGATTTCGTGCTGATCGACCTGTGGAAGAATCTGTACGTGACGGTGTTCGAGCTGCTGCACCCGAAGCTGGCGCAGGGCGCGATCATCGTCGCCGACAACATGCTGCAGCCGGAAAGCGCGCGGGCCGACGCGCGCGCGTATCGGCAGCGCGTGCGCGCAGCCGCCGACATGAGCTCGGTGCTGCTCGCGGTCGGTAACGGCCTGGAGCTCAGCCGCTTCCAGTGAGCGCGATCTCCACGCGCTTGTTGTGCTTGCCTTCACTGCGGATCTTGAGCACGCGTATGCCGCCGATCTCGGCGATGTTGGCGACGTGCGTGCCGCCGCAGGGCTGCAGGTCGATTCCCGGAATTCTGAGCAGCCGCACCCGGCCGGCGCCACGTGGCGGCTGCACGCTCATGGTCTTGACGAGCTCTGGCTGAGCTTCGAGCTCGGCGTCGGTGATCCAGGCGGTCCCGGTGGCGACGCCCGAGGCGATCAGCGCGTTGGTCTCAGCCTCGATCCGTGCGGCGTTGAGCAGACTTAACTCGATATCGAAATCCAGGCGCGCCTTGTCGGCAGCGATATTGCCGCCCGTGACCGGAGCCACAATCACGCACGACAGCAGGTGCAGTGCGGTGTGCAGACGCATCAGTTGGTAACGTCGCTGCCAGTCAATCTCGAGCGCGACCGTTTCGCCAGGCAGTGGCAGGGAGCTGCCGGGTGCCGCAATGTGCAGGACGCGATCCGGTCCGTCTCCCTTGCGGGTATCGGCTACGCTCACGCGTTCGCCGTTGGCTCGCAGCAGCGCGCCAGTGTCACCCGCCTGCCCGCCGCCCTGTGGATAGAACACGGTCCGGTCGAGCTCGATGCCGCGCTCACTGGCGGCGAGCACCCGCGCGGTGGCGGTTTTGAGGTAGGCGTCGTCCCGGAACAGCAACTCGGTCGTCATGGCTGTGCGCGTTTCGGTGTGAGGATAGAATTCCCGCAATGACTGCGTATGCCTATCGTATCGTGAACGTGTTCACGCAGGGACGCAGTCTGTGAGGCCGCCGCATGCCGACGCACGGTAGGAGTTGCGCATGAAACTGTCCGCCTTCAAGGTCCTCACGTTTGACTGTTATGGAACCCTGATCGACTGGGAGAGCGGCCTGTACGCCGCCCTGCAGCCGTTGCTGCGCGCTGCGGACACGCCACCGGGCCGCGACCAGGCGCTGGCGCAGTTCGCGCAGCACGAAGCGGCGCAGCAGGCGGCGACCCCTGCCAGGCGGTACCCGGAGCTGCTGACCGAGGTGCATCGGCGGCTCGCGCGCCAATGGGGCGTCGCGCTGGCGCCGGAAGATCATGTGGCGTTTGGCCGATCGGTGCCGCAGTGGCCAGCATTCGCAGACACGCCCGCGGCACTGCAATACCTCAAGCGTCACTACCGGCTGGTCATCCTGTCGAACGTCGATCGTGACAGCTTCGCAGCGAGCAACGTGAAGCTGGGGGTCAGCTTCGATGCGATCTGCACCGCTCAGGATATCGGCTCGTACAAACCTGACCCGCGCAATTTCCGCTACCTCATCGATGCAGTCGCCAGGCTGGGGGCCGGCGCCGGAGACATCCTGCATACGGCGCAGAGCCTCTACCACGATCACGCGCCGGCGAAAGCCGCAGGTCTGGCCTCCGCCTGGATCGACCGGCGGCATGAGCGGCAGGGGTGGGGCGCGACGCTGGCGCCCGCCGGCACCCCGGCTTACGACTTTCGCTTCGAGAGCCTCGGGGACATGGTGAGCGCCCACGAGCAGGAATCGCAACAGACCCCGACGTGAAACCACGCTGCTCGGCGAGATAAAACGCTGCGGTTTTGATCATTTCATCATGGCGCGCATGCGCTGCAAGAGGCGCGATGGCTTTCGGGGTCGATGGCTGCGCTCGCGTCACAGAGGCTTCACAGTCCGGCCAGGAGTCGTCCCGGGTTGAAAATGCCATGCGGGTCGAAGCGCTCCTTCAGCCGGCGGTGAAGCCGGGTGAGCGCCGGTTGCAGGGGGTGAAACCGTCCATCGGGCGCGGGGCCGCGCCAGCACAGCGCCGTGCCGCCTGCGGCGCACGCCACGGTGCGCACCGTGGTATCGCCCGCAGGGTCCGCGTACCAGCGAAGCGCACCGCCCCAGTCGATCAGGGGCTCACCCGGCACGTCCAGCGGCGGCGCCGCGGCCGGCACGGACAGCCGCCAGATGACGTCGCGTGCGAACAGGGGCAGTTGGCAGTGCCGCAGCGCGTCCCACCAGGCTTGCGCGCTGGCCGGGTCGATGGACTCCCCGCCGATGCGCTCGCGCCCCGAGCGTACCGCGGGCGGTGAGCCGGAAAGCCGCACCCAGGCGCCGCCGCGCCACCAGGCGCCACCGGAGATCGGCACGCCCAGGGCGGACCAGCGGTTGAAGGATTCCACCGCGACCGCGGCCGGCAACTCGAGCCGCACGGTCTCCTCGGCGCGTGGCCGTGGCAACACCTTGAGTGAGATCTCGGTGATGATCCCCAGGATGCCGAGCGAGCCGCACAGCAGCCGCGAGACGTCGAAGCCGGCCACGTTCTTCATCACCTGTCCGCCAAAGCGCAGTACCTCGCCATCCGTGCTCAGGAGCCTCGTTCCCAACACGAAGTCGCGCGCCGCGCCCGCGTACACGCGGCGCGGTCCGGACAGACCTGCCGCGATCACACCGCCGATCGTGGGGTCAGCGCCAAACGCCGGCGGCTCGAAGGCGAGAAACTGGCCGTGTGCGGCCAGGGCACTCTCGATGTCGGACAGGGGCGTGCCGCAGCGGGCGGTGATGACCAGCTCCGAGGGCTCATAGTCGACGATGCCGCGATGCGCGCGCAGCTCGAGCACCTCACCCGTGAGACTCTCACCGTAGAAGTCCTTGGTGCCCGACCCCTTCAGGCGCAGCGCTTGGTGCGTGCGGTGCGCGGCGCTGACCCGCTCACGCAACTCAGCCAGCACCGCGTCGGCGCTTGCGGTCATCGGGTCCTTCTAGAAGCGCGGCAGATCCGCATGCGCCAGGACGCCGTGGTGCACGCGCATCTTGCCGTACTCCGCGCAGCGCGCGAGGGTTGGAATGACCTTGCCCGGATTGAGCAGGCCCGCAGGATCGAAGGACTCCTTCACGGCGGCAAAGGCCGCGCGCTCGGCGGGGGAGAACTGCACGCACATGGAGTTGAGCTTCTCGACACCGACCCCGTGCTCGCCGGTTATGGTCCCGCCGAGCTGCACGCACAGCTCGAGGATCTCTGCGCCGAAGCGCTCGGCACGCTCCCATGAGTCCTGATCATTGGCATCGAACAGGATCACGGGGTGCAGGTTGCCGTCGCCGGCGTGAAACACGTTCATACAGCGCAGCGCATAGCGGGTTTCCATCCGCTCGATCGCCTCCAGGACCTGGCCCACGTGCCTGCGCGGAATGGTGCCGTCCATGCAGTAGTAGTCCGGCGACAGCCGCCCGGCAGCGGGAAAGGCGTTCTTGCGTCCGGACCACCAGCGCAGGCGTTCGGCTTCCGAGCCCGACACCCGCAGCGTGCTGGCGCCTGCGCTGTGCAGCACGCGCTGGATTTCCCGGATCTGGTCGGAGACTTCCTCGGGCGTGCCATCCGACTCGACCAGGAGAATCGCGGCTGCGCTGAGGTCATACCCGGCGCGCGCGAAGGGCTCGACCGCGGCGGTCGCCTTGCGGTCCATCATTTCGAGCGCTGCCGGAATGATTCCGGCGGCGATCACCGCGGCAACGGCGTTGGCGGCGCTGTGGACATCGGCGAACGAAGCCATGACCAGCTGCGCGCACGGCGGCCGGGGAATGAGCTTCACGGTCACCTCGGTGACGATCATCAGCAGGCCTTCGGACCCGATGGCGAGCGCCAGCAGGTCGAGGCCCGGACCATCCGGCGCGCGGCCGCCCAACTCGATCGGTTCTCCTTCCATGGTGAAGCCGCGCACGCCGAGCACGTTGTGCACGGTGAGCCCGTACTTGAGGCAATGAACGCCGCCGGAGTTTTCCGCGACGTTGCCGCCGATGGAGCAGGCGACCTGCGAGGAGGGGTCCGGCGCGTAGCACAGTCCATGCGCCGCAGCCGCTTCCGAGACCCGCAGGTTGGGCACTCCGGGCTCGAGGCGCGCGATGCGACCGTGCGGATCGATTTCCAGAATGCGGTTCAGCCGCGAACACGATAGCAGCACGCCCTGCGCGTGCGGCATCGAGCCCCCGGACAAGCCGGTGCCCGCGCCGCGCGCCACCACGGGAACCTTGAGCCGGCTGCAGGTCAGGAGCACGTCGCGCAGCTGTTGCTCGGTACGCGGCAGCACCACCAGCCCGGGCAGTTGCCGAAACACCGTCAGTGCGTCGCACTCATAGGGACGGCGCTCCTCTTCCCGGGACAGGACGCAATCCTCAGGCAGGACCGCCCGCAGCGCGGCGGCGATGTCGGCTTCGGCCATGTGGCCATCCTAGCGCGACAGCCGGGCGCGTGGCAGGCTCGCGTCATGCGTTCGTTCCGCGTGGGATTGGTGCTGCCGGCGTGGCTGGCCTCGGCGAGCGGCGCGGCACAAACGCCGCCCATGAAACCCGACATTCCCGCCGCGTTCACCGTGCCCACTGCGGAATGGGACTACGTCAAGCGCGAGGTCATGATCCCGATGCGCGATGGGGTGAAGCTGCACACCGTCATCGTCATTCCGAAGGAGGCAAAGGGCGCGCCGATCATTCTGACCCGCACGCCCTATAAGGCCTCGAAGCGCGCCGAGCGCTTCGTGAGCCCGCACAGGCTGGCCACGCTGCCGATGGGAGATGAGGTATTTGCCCCTGAAGGGTACATCCGCGCCTTTCAGGACGTGCGTGGCAAGTACGGCTCGGAAGGGGACTACGTCATGACGCGGCCGCTGCGCGGTCCACTCAACGATACCGCCGTGGATCACTCAACCGACGCGTACGACACCATCGACTGGCTGGTGAAGAACGTGCCGGAGTCAAACGGCAAGGTCGGCATGATCGGCTCCTCCTACGAAGGCTTCACGGTGCTCATGGCGCTCGTGAACCCGCATCCGGCGCTGAAGGCCGCGGTGCCCATGTCCCCCATGGCCGATGGCTGGAAGGGCGATGACTGGTTTCACAACGGCGCCTTCCGCCAGACGAACTTCGACTACATTTATGGTCAGACCACGGCGCGCGGCGAAGGCAAGGAGATCGCGCGCGGCGCATACGATGACTTCCAGCTGTTTCTCGCCAGCGGGTCGGCCGGTGACTTCGCGCACCGCTTCGGCATCGACACGCTGCCGTACTTCAACAAGATCGCGGAGCACCCGGCCTACGATCAGTTCTGGAGCGCTCAGGCGCTCGATCAGATTCTGGCCGCCCAGCCCCTGAAGACTCCCACGATGTACGTGACCAGTATCTGGGACCAGGAGGACATGTACGGTGGCATCCACACCTACCTGGCGACCGAGCCCAAGGATACGGACAACGACCGCAATTTCCTGGTGTTGGGACCCTGGCGGCACAGCGGTGTCAATTACGACGGTACCACCCTGGGCCCGCTGAAGTTCGAAGGCAACACCGCGTTGCAGTTCAGGCGCGATGTGATGCAGCCGTTTCTCGATGAACACCTGAAGGATGGGGCGCCTAAGGCGGACACGCCTCCGGCGTTCGTGTTCGAGACCGGAACCAACGTGTGGCGGCGCCTTGCTGCCTGGCCGCTGTCGTGTGAGTCAGGCTGCGACGCGACGCCGCAGCGGCTGTATCTCGAAGCGGATTCTGGGCTGAGCTTCAGCGCACCGGCCAGGAGCGCCGCGCCGTTCGATGAGTACGTATCCGACCCCGCCAAACCCGTACCGTACCTGCCGCGCCCGGTGCATTTT
>DASWUP010000232.1:0-2219 GCA_036401635.1 Steroidobacteraceae bacterium | reverse complement strand
CACTCGTCATTATCGCCCCCTGTGCGCCACTGACCTCCAGAAACGACTGTGCCCGCGTCAGCAGCGGGCACAGTCCTCGGATACGACTCGGCGGCCACTTTCGCGGCCGCCGAGTTAAGGCCTATTTCTTCTTGGCAGCTTTCTTCTTGGCCTTCTTCTTTGCCTTCGCCATGTTGGCTCTCCAATTAACGGGTTAGTCCGGGGTCCGAGTATATACACGCGAATCGAAATTACAAGCGAGCACACCGTGAAGTGTGGTAAGGCGAGGAGCGCGTGACGACTCATGAACGGCGCGCAGCGCCGCTGCGCGAGTCACTCGAGCGAGAGGATGAACTTCCAGTGCGTCGCTTCCACCGGCGTGATCGACAGTCGATTGCCCGCGCGCAACAGCACCATTCCCTTGAGTTCCCTGCCAGCATGCGCGCGCAGTTCTTCGAGCGTGATGGTACGCGCGAGGCGGCGCTTCAACTGCACGTCCACCATGAACCAGCGCGGATTCCCCCGGTCGCTTTCGGGATCGTAGTGGTGGTGCCTGCGATCGAAGGCGGTGGGGTCGGGGTAGCCTGGCTTCACAATCTGCATGACGGCGACGATGCCCGGCACCTCGCAGCTGGAGTGGTAGAGAAAGGCCTGATCACCCCGGCGCATTTCATCCCGCAGCATGTTGCGCGCCTGAAAATTGCGCACGCCGTCCCAGGCGGTGGTACGACGCGGGGCGGCGGCGAGATCCTCGACGCCAAAGGTGCCGGGCTCGGTTTTCATCAGCCAGTGGCGCATCGGATGATCCCTTCTTCGGTCACCACCGCATCCATCAGCACGTCGTGCGTCGCGGCCGCAATGCGCTCGAGCTGCTGGAAGCCATAGGCCAGGCCCACCAGGCGCGGCGCGTGCCAGGCGCTGCGCCAGCGCCGGAATGCGAACGCGCGGTCATAGTAGCCGCCGCCCGTGCCCAGGCGCAGGCCGTAATGATCGAACCCCACCAGCGGCAGGAACACCACGTCCAGCCAGCGCGCGCCGATGGTGACCGACGCTTCAGGCTCGGCAATCCCCAGGCGGTTACGCCGCAACGGGCCGCGCATCTCGACGAACTGCATGGCGCGCGAGCGGCGGCGCCGGTCGATGCGTGGCAAGTAGATGCGGCAGCCGCGCGCCTGCGCCAGCGCGATGAGCGGCGCGGTGTCGAGCTCCTCGGGAAGGGCGGCATAGACTGCGATACGCCAGTGCGAGCGCAGCTGCAGCGCCCGATCGACGTTGTGCGCAACGAGGAGCGAGGCGTGCGCGCGCTCGTGCGCCGGCAGGTTGCGGCGCCGGGCAACGAGGCTCGCCCGCAGCTGTCTGCGGACGGCCCCTGGTGCGGATTCAGATAGCGCCACCCGCATGTGCCGGTGCGGACCGTTGCTCTCGAACCAGAGCAACAAGTGGGACAAGCTGCGGCAGGTAAGGCTTTCCGCTCGAAGGCGGACTTGCACAGCGCTGCGCGCAAGCCGTAAGTCCCGATGGTGTTTCCATTAGGGTCCGAGGTAATCGGGCCCGCTTGTCGAACACCGCAGGCGACGCCACGAACACTCTACACCAAGGATGGCTTGCGCGCTTAGGGCAACCGCTCGGTAGCGGCCTGCGTCACAGCTCGAGTTGCTGACCCTTGGCCAGCACGCCCTCGATACGCTCGCGCAGTGCGCGCACCCGGTTGCCCACGCCGCTGTCGATTCGTGATTCGCGATCCTTCAGCCGCAGGAACTCGTGCGCGAGATTGAGCGACGCCATGACGGCGATGCGGTCGAGGCCCACGACCTTGCCGCTGTCGCGGATCTCGCGCATACGCACGTTGAGGAACTCGGCCGCATCCAGCAGTGCGGAACGCTCCTCGTAGGGGCAGGCGACCACGTACTCCTTCTCCATGATGCGAACGCTCACCCGCGCCTGGTCCTGGTGGGTCATGCGCCGTGCTCCAGCGTCTTTAACCGGCCGATCATGGCCTCCACGCGGGTGCGCACCTGCTCGTTCTTGTGCATGAGCGCGGCGCGCTCCCCGGCGAGCGACTCGTGCCGCGCGCGCAGCGCGCGATTCTCTTCCCTCAGGTGCTCGAGGATCGTGATGAGTTCCTCGATGCGTTTTGCCAGTCGGGTCAGCTCTAGATCGAGTTGTGTTTTTGTCGTGTCACTCATGCCGGGGACTATAGAGCCGCGCTCTTCGTACGGTCAATTATAATGATGGTACGC
>DASWUP010000231.1:0-8514 GCA_036401635.1 Steroidobacteraceae bacterium | reverse complement strand
GCCGGAGGTCGAGGAGAAGTCCCTGAGTGCCGAGGATACCTTCGAGCACGACATCGGCGATCCGCGCACCCTGCACGGACAGCTGGCGCGTCTCGCGGATCTGGCCGCCGCGCGGCTGCGCGCGCGGCAGCTGATGGCGGGCTGCATCGGGGTCAAGATCCGCCGCGACGATTTCACGACCTTTACACGCCAGCGCGCCGTGGCGCCGCCGACCTGCGAGGCGCGCGCCATCGCCGGCGTGGCGGCCGAGCTGCTGGCCCGCTGGCTGGGCGCAAACCCCGGTGTGAAACTTCGCCTGCTGGGCGTGGTCCTCACTGAGCTCACGCCCGCATCGCAGCTGGGCCTGTTCGAAGAAACACGCCGCCCGCAACGCCTCGATGCGGCGCTGGACGAGGCGCGTGCGCGCTTCGGCAGCGGCGCACTGCGGCGCGGCAGCACGATCGAGTAGCATCGGCCCATGTATCTGAGCTTCTTCGGCCTGCACGAAAAGCCGTTCGCGATCACGCCCGATCCGCGCTACCTGTACCTGAGCGAGCGGCACGCCGAAGCCCTGGCGCACCTGTTGTACGGCATCAATGAAGCCGGCGGCTTCGTGCAGCTCACCGGCGAAGTTGGCACCGGCAAGACCACCATCGTACGCTCGCTGCTGGCGCAGACCCCGAAAAACGCCGAAATCGCACTCATCCTCAATCCCAGGATGACCGCGCCGGAGTTCCTGCTCACCATCTGCGAGGAGCTCGGCATCGGCGTACAGGACGCCGCGCTCGGCAGCCGCAAAGACCTGGTCGACATCCTCAGCCACTACCTGTTGCGCGCCCACGGCACGGGTAAGCGTGTCGTGCTGGTGGTGGATGAGGCGCAAAACCTCTCCCCGGAAGTGCTCGAGCAGGTGCGCCTGCTCACCAACCTCGAAACCAACACGCAGAAGCTCCTGCAGATCATTCTCATCGGCCAGCCCGAGCTGCGTGAGCTGCTCTCGCGCAACGAACTGCGCCAGCTGGCACAGCGCATCACCGGCCGTTATCACCTGAATCCCCTGTCGCGCGACGAGACCGCCGCCTACGTGCGCCACCGGCTGCGAGTCGCGGGTGCGACCACCGACATCTTCGGTCCGCAGACGATGCACGAAGTATTCCGTCTCTCGCAGGGCGTGCCACGTGTCATCAACGTCATCTGCGACCGCGCGCTGCTCGGGGCGTACTCGCTCGACCGACACCGCGTTACCGCGACCCTGGTGCGCAACGCCGCCGCCGAGGTGTTCGGCCGGCGCATCACGCCGCACTGGCTGGCGTGGGCGCTGACTGCGGGCATCGGCGCGCTGCTCACCCTCGCCACCGTGGCGTTGTGGAACCTGCAACCCTGGGGCGCGCGCTCAGGCGTCGCTCGAGCGCCGCAGAGTAATGCCGCGATGGCGGCCGCTGCGGCGGCCCCCGCCGCGGCCGTGAGGCGGCCGGCGCCGCCGCCCGCGCCACACCTGGGCGAGTTGCTGGCACAGCATGCGGCCGAGACGGACACCGACAGCGCCTTCGCCAGGCTCCTGGGACTGTGGGGCGCAAAGTACCAGCCCAACGGCACCGATCCGTGCAGCCAGGCGACGCAGCAGGGCCTGGAGTGCGTCACCGAGCGCGGTTCCTTCGGGCAGCTGCGTCTCTACAACCGCCCGGCCATCCTGCTGCTCAGCGACAGCGCCGGCACGAGTCACCAGGTGGTGCTCAGCGCCCTCGACGATGAGCAGGCGCGTATCGAACTGGGCGGCGCGCGCACGGTCGGCATCGGCGAACTGTCGCACTACTGGCTGGGGGATTTCGTCATGCTGTGGCGGCCGGCAAGCTCCCCGGTGAAGGCGCTGTCGGCCGGAATGCGTGGCGCGGAGGTGCGCTGGCTGCGCCAGAGCCTGCAGCGCCTGCACGGCGTAGCCGGTGACGCTCCGGTAAACGACGTGTTCGATGCCGAGCTCACCGGGTGGGTGCGCGATTTTCAGCGCCGGCATCAGCTCGCCGTCGACGGCATCGCGGGTGTGCGCACGCAGATCGCCCTGGCGAGCGCCATCGGCGGTCCCGATGCGCCACTGTTGTCCTCCGCCGCCGATACTCATCATGGCGGGTGATCGATGTCGTTCATCCTCGATGCATTGAAGAAGTCCGAGAGCGATCGCCAGCGCCAGAGCGGTCCGGCGCTCTTTGAGGTCAAGCTCGCCCCGCCGCGTACCGGGTTACCGCTGTGGGCCATCGTGATTGCAGCGCTGCTGGTCGTGAACCTCGCAATCGCCATGTGGATGCTGCTGCGGCATTCTGCGCCGCGCAGCCCCGACACCAGCGCAGCCGCGCCGACGGCGGGCACGCTGCCAGCGCCCAGCACAGCGGCCGCCGCAGCACCCCCCCCACCGGCTGCCGGCGCCGAGACGCCCGCGCCAGCACCCGCTCCGCCGGCACTCTCGACGACCGCGCCCACCGCCTCGGCGCCGGCGCTGGTGCCGCCCGCGCTGCTGCCGCCCGTCGGCGCCACCAACGGCACTGGGGAGAATCCCGACGACTACGCGCCCGCGGCCGACGCCGCCGCGCCGCTGTTCAACAGCCGCGTGCGGCGCGGTACCGCCGACGGCGTGGCGCTGTATCAGGACGCGGCGGCGACTCCCGGCACGCGCCTTCCGCAGCTGCGGCTGGATCTGCATGTGTTTGCCGCCCGGCCGCAGGATCGCTTCGTCATGATCAACATGCACAAGCTGCGCGAGGGCGATTCGCTTGCCGAGGGCGTGCACGTGGAGAGCATCACCCCCGAGGGCGCGGTGCTGTCGTACAACGGATCGAGATTCCTGCTGCCGCGGGAGTGAGGCGGCAAGGCTACTCGGCCACGTACCAGTGCTTGTCAACCTGCTCGAGCACGAAGTGATCGAAGGGCAGCCCCTGACCGCTCAGATCGTAGATCGCGCGCTGTCCTTCGAACTCATAGCGCGGATCCATACCGCGCACGATGTGCAGCGTCGCTAACAGCATCTCGCGCGTGCCCAGACTGTTCTGACACGCGGCCACCAGCGCCGCGAGCGCCTTCTTGCCGGTGACGCGCCGGAAGTTCGGGCTCAACTGCTTGCCGTAGTAGGCGTCGCACTTGCCATCCGACAGCAGCTTCTCCGAGGTCGTGAGCAGCTCGATGATGCCGGGCTGGGCCGGGGAGGTGCCGTGGCCGCCGCGCAGCGCGGCGGGCGTACGCGCCGCCGCAGAGCTGCCGTGCCGGCCTTCGATCAGATCCTCGATCTGCGCCTCGATCTCGGTCGGCAGCGCCGCTTTCCAGTCCTTGCCGAAGGGCTTCAGGGTCACGACGTTGACCACCTGCACCTTGCCGCGATCGCGGGGCTGGCGGCCGCGGATCAGCACTTCGACCTTGCCGTCCCGGTCCGCAATCGTCGCGATGCCCTCGCCGTTATCGTAATCGCGGCCAGGCAGGTACAGGCGGTCGGCGAGCGTCGCGTAGAAGCCGGTGTCGGTGAGGTGTTCGATCTCGTCGAGCTGGCGGGCCGGACCAAAGAGCCGGTCGCGCACCGTGGTGTCGCCGCGCTTCGCCTCGTTGTGCAACAGGTTCAGGATCCGCAGCCGCAGGGCCCTGAGGTCATCCGGATGAATCGCGAACGCCACCGCTTCCGGATCGCCGCTGGCGACGGCCTGGAGAAATTCGAGCGCCGCATCCTTCTGACTCATCGTGACGCTGCCGGCGGTGGCAGCCGCGACCGCTGCCGGATACGCCGGCACGAGGGCCAGCCACAGGGCACAGGCCCACGCACGCCTTGCCGGGACGCTTGGTCGCATCACGCTTCAGACCAGTCACCTGTAACGGGGTTTCGCAGGATAGCGCGTCTGGCCCGGGGGTGCCTTGGGGTGTCAATAGTCTGCGCAGGATGACCAGTCTCACAGAATCCGGCCGCCGCTAGCGACAGGTCCCAGGTATTGCGCCATGGTAGTTCCCGCGGGGCGGGCGGTGAGCCCGAGGGACGGGTTTTAGATCGTGACAGCCGTGGCCTCCCACACCAAAGCGCGTGACTCAGCGGCAACGCCGCCCTCGGGCGTCGCGGGGCCGTTGCTCACGCTCACCGGCAAGCCGCTGCTCGCGCTGACCCAGGACCGCAACCTCTTCGAGACGCTGAGGCAGGTCGCCGACCCGGCACACGAGGGGTGCTCGGCCGGTTCCGAGATCGATATCGGCGCCGCGCTCCTGGCGCACCGCGCCGGAGTCGTGGTGCTCGATACCGCAGCGCTCAGCACCCCCGCCGGGCAGCTGACGCGGGCGCTGCACACGAAGTTCCCGGGCGTCGTGATCATCGTCGCGGGCAGCGTCGAGGACCAGGGCAGGCTCGCGGCGCAGATCACTGACGGTTCGGTTTATCGGTTCCTGCACAAACCCGTCTCCGAGCAGCGCGTGCGCTTGTTTGTCGAGGCAGCCTGGCGGCGACACGCAGAGGCGCACAGCGGCCCGGCAAGCATTTCCACCGCACCGCCCGCTCGCACCGCACGCCGGGTGAAATGGTGGCTGCTCGCGGCGGGCCTTGCCGCCATCGCTGCTCCGCTGGTGTGGTTCTGCATGCGCGCTTTGCAAACACACATTCCCCCCCGGCCGCCGCCGGCGGTGCGCACTTCCGCTTCGACCGCGACCGATGCGGCCCTCGCGAGTCTGCTGGCGCAAGCCGACCGCGCGCTGGCCACCGGCGCACTGGTGGCGCCGCCGGGCGCGAACGCCGCGGACCTGTACCGCGAGGCCCTGCACCGCAACGCGCGCGACCCGCGCGCCGTGAATGGCCTCGAGCAGGTCATCGAGAGACTCCTGTCGGACGCCGAGGCGCTGCTGCAGGAACGACACCTCGAAGGCGCGCAGCAGCTCGCAGACCAGGCGCACGCCATCAGCCCCGACCACCCGCGCGTGGCGTTCCTGCTGGCGCAGATTGGCGCGCAGAGCGAACGTGCGGTGCTCGACAAGGCGCAACGCGCCGCCGCAACCGGCAACCTCGCCGGCGCCCTCGCGGTACTCGATGACGCGCGTGACGGGCACCACTCGAGGCTCGTCGATGAGGCGCGCGAGCAACTTGCACAGAAGCAGGTTGACGAGCACGTGAAAGAATTGCTCAGGAGCGGCCGCGATGCCCTGGGCCGCGGGCAGCTCATCGAGCCGGCGCAGCAGAATGCGCGCTTCTTCATCGAATCGGCGCGCGCGCTCGCCCCCGCGGATGCCGCCGTGCAGCAGGCGGCGCAGGATCTGCTCGCGCGCCTGAAGGCCGAAGCAGCCCAGGCGCTCAGTGCCGGCAACCCGGACCAGGCGGACAGCTGGGCGTCCGCGGCGGAGCAGGTGGGAGCGGCCCGGGCCGACCTCGCCGCTGTGCGCGCCGAGGCACAGCGGCTGCGCGGCGCCGCCAAGGCCGACTCGCTGGCGCACCTTGCGCTGGTGTTCGACCAGCGCCTCACCCAGGGGCGCATCATCGACCCCGCCGCCGACAGCGCCAAGTTCTACCTGGCGCAGCTGGTGCAGGCGGATCCCGACCATCCTTCGACGCAGCTCGCGCGTACGGCATTCGACACGCGCGTGCTCGATGAAGCGCGCGGCGCGCTGCGCCTGCAGGACTATGCGGGCGCACGCCGCTGGCTGGTTGAAGCCCGGGCGGCCGGCGCCGACCCGGCGAGCATCGGCGCGGTCGACACAGCGCTCAGCGCCGCGCAGGATGAGGCGCAGCGGGCCAGCAGTTATGTCAGCGCGAGCTCCATCACCCGCACGCGCTACGTGGCGCCGCAGTTTCCGCTCGACGCGCGCCAACGCGGCATCGATGGCTGGGTGGATCTGCAGTTCGTCGTCAACACCGACGGCTCGGTCGGCGAGCTCACGATCGTCGGCGCGCAACCGGTCGGCATCTTCGAACAGGCGGCGCTCGATGCCGTGCGCCACTGGCGCTATCAGCCCGTGGTGCAAGGCGGTCAGTTCGTCAACCAGCGCGCCCGGGTGCGCGTGCGCTTTGCGATGCAGCGATGAACGCGCGGCGTATGAGTTCCCCTGCCCGGGTGCTGGTCGTAGACGATGACGTGCGCTACGGCGAGTGGCTGCGCCATCACCTGGACGTGCTGTGCCCGCGGGCGAGCGTCAACATGCTGAATCGCGCGGAATTCGAGCGCTGGTGCACCGTTTTCTCGGCCCGCGACTGTGAGCTGCTGTTGCTGGCTGCCACGTTCGGCTCGAGCCCCGAGGACCCGCAGTCGCAGGGGCTGGCGCTGTTGCGCCGCCTGCGCGATAAGCCGGCAATGCCCGCGATCATCGCGCTCGCCGAAGACGGTAACGAGCTCACCGCGGTGCGCGCGCTGCAACTGGGTGCGGTCGACTACCTGCCCAAGCGTCTGCTGACCCCCGAGCGCCTGAACACCGCCGTGCGCGTCGCACTGCGGCGCGCCGAACGGCGCGTGGCGCGCCGTCTGGCAAGCCTTGCCAACCTGACGCGCGA
Organism: Steroidobacteraceae bacterium; assembly: GCA_036401635.1. Lineage (GTDB taxonomy): Bacteria > Pseudomonadota > Gammaproteobacteria > Steroidobacterales > Steroidobacteraceae > 13-2-20CM-66-19. The sequence goes on along the minus strand of DASWUP010000231.1, from coordinate 2,048 downwards.
GCAGGTGCTGCGGGCGCGGGCCGCACAAACCGCGCCGGCAAGCGCCACCCCCCCGGCGGCTGAGGGCGACGATGCCGCCCCGAGCGCCGCGACTGCTGCGGCAGGCGCTGCGGCCGATGCCGAGGCCGACCCCGGGTCCGAGGCGCTGCAGGACGCGGGCGTGGCGGCGCTGCTCGCGGCCGCAAAAACCGAGGTCATTCCAGGTTACATGCTGCGGCTTAAGATCGGCGAGTCGGAAAAAGCGATGGTGTATCTCGCCACCAGCCTGACCCGCGGACACGACGTCGCGCTCAAGGTGAGCAAGACGCTGCGCGACGAAGCGGCCGGGCGCCAGTTCCTCGAGCGCGAGTACACGGCGGTCATGGCGGTCAAGAGCCCGCTGGTAGTGGAGATCTACGACTACGGCGTGCACGCCGGATTCGAATACCTGGCGATGGAGTACCTGCCGCGCGGCGATCTGAAGGCGCGTATCCAGCGCGGCGTGAGCGAGCAGGAGGCGCTGCGTTTCCTGGCGCAGATCGCCGCAGCCCTGAAGGTGGTGCACGACGCCGGACTGGTGCACCGCGATCTGAAGCCGCCGAACGTGATGCTGCGCGAGAATGATGCCGTGGCGCTCATCGACTTCGGCCTGGCGCGCTCCCTTGATGGCAACACGATCAGCACGCAGACAGGCGTGTTACTCGGATCGCCGTATTACATGAGTCCCGAGCAGGCGCTCGGCGAGACGCTGGATGCGCGCTCGGATTTCTACAGTCTCGGGGTCATCTGCTACGAGATGCTGAGCGGACAGAAGGTTTACACCGGCAGCACCGCCATGGACGTGCTGCAACAGCACGTCAGCGCACCATTGCCGACGCTGCCGGCGCACCTGGCGCGCTATCAGCCGCTGCTCAACCGGCTGCTGGCGAAGTCGCGCGCCGAACGCTTCGGCAGCGCCGCGGAGATCATCGCGGCCGCCGACGCGCTGCGCGAGGGCGCAGCGGGGGGGAGCGCGGCGGGCGAGGCGCACTCGAGCGCCGCCTAGGGGTTGGCCCGCACGCCGCGACTGCGCTGCTGAAAGGCGCTTCCCAAGGCGAGCGCCAGCACGGTCCACGCGGCCGAGATCCCCGCGCCCAGCCAGCCGATCGCGCCCGCAGTGGCGCCGAGCCCGCCGGTGAGCGCCTTGTAGAGCGAGCCGCTCAGCGCATCCCCGCCCCGATAGGCGAAGGTGTCGATGAGGCTCTTCGCCTGGTATTTCTCCTCGCGGCTCACCACGGTGAACAGCGAGTCGCGGCACGGCCGTGTGATGGCGTAGTCGGCGACGCGGCGCACCGCGTACACCACCACCAGCACCATGAAAGCCGGCACCAGCGCGAACAGCGCATAGCCGGCCGTCATGATGAGCGGCACCGCGGCCAGCAGTACCCGCATGCCGAACCACTTGAACAGCCGGCCGAACAGCAGGAACTGGATCGTCAGCGATGCTGCCTGCACGTACAAATCGATGCCGGCAAAGAAGCGCGTCCGCTCATCGGCGGTGGAGAACGCCTTGGCGACGAACGCCTGCTGCTCGAGATACAAGAACGTCGACACCCACGTCATGAGCAGCACGAACGCCGCGATGCCGAGCAGGTAAGGCGAGCGCACCACCTGTCCGAATGCGGCGAACACCCCGCCGCCGACCCCACGGTCCGCGCGTTGCGCGGGGGCGCTGTCCTGCGGTGCGGCTGCCGGCTGCGGCGCGCGCGCGGCCTGCCGGCGCTGCCAGCGGATGACCTGCGCCATGAACACGAGCGACACCAGCAGCAGCCCGGCGGACAGCGGCAGCAGGTTGATGGCGCCGATCGGCACGGCGAGCTTGCGGTCGATGAACGGGCCAATCAGCCCGCCGGTGCTGGCACCCGCCCAGATGAAACCGAACAGACGGCCCGCCTGCTCACGGGTGAACACGTCCGCCATCAGGCTCCAGAACGCCGCCACCACGAACAGATTGAACACGCTCACCCAGACGAAGTAGGCGCGTGCGATCCAGGTGTGGTCCGCCTGCACGCGGAACCACACCCAGAAGA
>DASWUP010000230.1:0-5892 GCA_036401635.1 Steroidobacteraceae bacterium | reverse complement strand
GGTGCTCACGGGCCGCATGCGCTGGTAGCGCGCACCGGGAAGCAACACCCATGAGCAAACCCGGCATCGACCGCGTCTTCGAGCGACGCCTCGCCGCCCTCGTCAACGCCGGAGAACCGCAGATCCTGCAGGGCGGTCGCAAGGGCGTGGAGAAGGAATCGCTGCGGGTGTTGCCGCACGGGCACCTGGCGCGTACCCCGCACCCGCCGCTGCTGGGATCCGCGCTCACCAACGAGCACATCACCACCGACTATTCGGAGGCGCTGATCGAGCTGGTTACGCCCGCATTCACCCACAGCTGGGAGTTGCTGCAATATCTGCTCGACCTGCACCAGTTCGTCTACCGGCACCTGGGAGATGAGCTGCTGTGGGCCACCAGCATGCCGTGCGCCATCGAGCGCGACGAGGACATTCCGCTCGCGCAGTTCGGCAGCTCGCACGTGGGACACATGAAGACCGTCTATCGCAACGGGCTCGGCCTGCGCTACGGCCGCATGATGCAGGCGATTTCCGGTGTGCATTTCAACTACTCGTTCCCGCTGCCGTTCTGGGAGGCGTACGCCGCGGCACGTGGCGCGCGCGCGCACGGCACGCAGTTCATCTCCGCGTGCTACTTCGACCTGCTGCGCAACTACCGCCGTCACGGCTGGCTGGTGTTATACCTGTTCGGCGTGTCGCCGGTGGTCTGCAAGTCGTTCCTGCGCGGCCGGCAGCTGCAGCTCGCCGACTTCGGCAGCGGCACCGCGTTCGAGCCGCACGCCACCAGCCTACGCATGAGCGATGTCGGTTATCGCAACCGCAACCAGGCCGGGCTGGCCGTGTCGGTGAACAGCCTGGAGGAGTATGTGCGCGATCTGACGCGCGCGATCACCACGCCGCATCCGCCCTACGAGGCGCTCGGCGTCAAGGTGAACGGCGAGTATCGCCAGCTCAACGCCAACATCCTGCAGATCGAGAACGAGTACTACAGCTTCATTCGTCCCAAGCGCGTGGCGCGCTCCGGCGAGCGGCCCACCAAGGCGCTGCGCCGTGCGGGCGTGGAGTACGTGGAAGTGCGCGCGCTGGACGTGAGCGCCTTCGACCCCGTGGGCGTGAACCAGAACAAGCTGCGCTTCCTCGAGGCATTTCTCGCCCTGTGTCTTATGAAAGACAGTGCGCCGATCGGTGAGTCCGAGCAGGGTGCGCTCGATCAGAACCATCTCACCGTGGCGCGAGGCGGCCGGGAGCCGGGGCTCGCTCTGTGGCGCGAGGGACACAGCGTGCCGCTGCGCGAGTGGGCGCGCGAGCTGCTCGATTCGATGGCGGGCATCTGCGAAATCCTCGATCGCGGGGATACGGCGCGCCCTTATTCGCAAGCGCTCGCGAACCAGGTGGCGAAGGTCGAGGACGTCGCGCTGACGCCAGCCGCGCGGCTCATGGCCGAGCTCAGCGCCGGGGAATCGTTCTTTGATCTCGCGCTGCGCATGTCCGCGGCCCACAAGGCATATTTCCTTGACCTGTATCCGCCCAATGACGAGCGGTTGCGCGAATTCGCGCGGGAGGCCCAGGAATCGCTCGCGGCGCAACGGGCGATCGAGGCGAGCGACCGTGGAACTTTCGAGGAGTATCTAAACCGTTATTTCGCGGACTGAAAGGCTCTGACCGCAGCAGCCCAGCTGCCGGTCAACATTACATAATGAGTCGCGTTGTCATGCAAAACCCGACACTTTGTCAGTCGCTTTTGTTCGTAAGGCGACATAGACTTTGCATCTGCATCCCAGGTCGCGCCACGGAAGAGCGACGGGGCACGGACGATCAGGAAGGTGTCGGGACCTTACGACAAGAAGCAGGAGCGCGAGAAAGTGAAGAGAAAAGGAGCAGCAGGACTTCCCGTTGTCCACCGGCTGTCGCCGGCGGCCAACGAGGATTTCGCCGGGATGGCGAATGGTCTGGACAGACTGACAAGCCCGCAGTCGGGCTGGGATCCCTACGAAGTGTGGCGGACCCGCGTCAAAGCATCCCCGAGTGTCAAGCAGGAGCGCGAGCGCGAGCCGTTGCGCTAGAGCAGGCTGAGCGCGTTCCAGGGGCGGCGCGTGCGGGACGTTGAACGCACGGCCGTGAGGCGCCTGCAGCTGCGGTTCTGTGAACCGGACCTGGAGCAGCAATTTCTCCTGAGCTATCGCGCCGCCGCCCGGCCATGGATCCGCATGAGCCTGGTGGTGGCGCTGTCGACCGTGCTCGGCTTTACGGTGATCGACCACTGGCTGCTGGTCGGTGCGCGTCTGGCGCGGCCGGATATCTGGCGCTTCGGCCTGCAGCTGCCGCTGGTACTGATCATGATGGTGCTGACGGCACCGCGGCTGTACCCGCGCTGGTACCAGCCGGCAATCCAGGCGGCAGCGCCGCTGTTCGGCGTGGGCACGGTGCTGATGGCCGTTGAGGCAACGCCGGCGCAGTTGCCGCTGGTGGCGGCGCGGCTGCTGCTCGCCGCGTTCTACTTCTATTTCATGCTGGGGCTGTCGTTCTCAGCGGCGTTGCGCACCAACCTGCTGCTGATCGCCGCCTACGCAACCGCGGTACTGCTGGGCGCGATCGCGACGCCAGTGGCGATCTATTCGCTGTTCGTGCTGTTGTGCGCCAACCTCATCGGCGGCGCCGGCTGCTACGCGCTCGAGTACGCCAACCGCGTTGCGTTCCTCGAACGCCAGCGGCTCGCGGAGGTCGCCACGCATGACGGCCTCACCGGCCTGCTCAATCGCGCCGCGCTCGAAGAGCAGGCGCGCAGCCTGTGGCAACAGGCGCAGGTCGCCCGTTTGCCGGTGTCGGTGATGCTGATCGATATCGATCACTTCAAGGCTTACAACGATCGCTACGGGCACCAGGCGGGCGATCGCTGCCTGCGGCAAGTCGCGGCCGCGATCCGCACCGCGGTGCGGCGTCGGCCGCTCGATGTGGTGGCGCGTTACGGCGGGGAAGAGTTCATCGCCATCCTCGTCGGCGGCGATCGCGCCGACGCCGCCAGCGCCGCCGGCAGCGTGCTGCAGGCGGTGGCGGATCTCGGCATCGCGCACAGCGGCTCCAGCACGCGCCCGTGCGTGACGGTGAGTGTGGGGATCACCACGGTCGAGCCGGGCCGCGACTACTCCCACGAGCACGCCGTGCACGAGGCCGACATCGCGCTGTACGCCGTCAAGGAGCGCGGCCGCGACGGCTGGTCGTTCCACCAGCCGATACAGGCCGACGCCGGCGAGCCGCCCGGCGGTGACGGCGCCTTGCTGAAGACCGCAAGCTGACGGCGTCAATACCCCGCCTGAGGCATTGTTCCCCGGCAATCGCGACCCCAACACTTCTTTAGGCCATGAATGCACTCTCAGTACGCGGACTCACCAAGACCTACCGCAACGGCGTGCAGGCGCTGCAGGGCGTCGACTTAGAGGTCGAGCGCGGCGACTTTTTCGCGCTGCTCGGGCCTAACGGTGCCGGCAAGACCACGCTCATCGGCATCATCACCTCGCTCGTCAACAAGACCGCCGGCGAGGCGCGCGTCTTCGGTCACGACATCGACCGCGAACTCGAGGCGGCCAAGGCCTGCATCGGCATCGTGCCGCAGGAAATCAACTTCAACATGTTCGAGACGCCGTACACCATCGTCGTCAACCAGGCGGGCTTCTACGGCATCCCACGCGCCGTGGCGCGCGAGCGCGCGGAGAAGTACCTCAGGCAGCTGCAGCTGTGGGACAAGCGCAAGGGCATCTCGCGCGCTCTGTCGGGCGGCATGAAGCGCCGCCTGATGATCGCGCGCGCGCTGATGCACGAGCCGCGGCTGCTGATTCTCGATGAGCCCACTGCCGGGGTCGATATCGAAATCCGCCGTTCGATGTGGGAGTTCCTGCGCGAGATCAATGCCCGTGGCACGACCATCATTCTTACCACGCACTACCTCGAGGAAGCCGAGACCTTGTGCCGCAACATTGCCATCATCAACGGCGGCCGCATCGTCGAACGTGATCGCATGAGCAGCCTGCTGCGCAGGCTCCACGTCGCGACCTTTGTGCTCAACCTGCGCGACTCGCTCACCGCAGTGCCGCGGCTCGAGGGTTACGTCGCGAGGCTCGTCGACGATCGCACGCTCGAGGTCGAGGTGTCGAACGAGGACAACCTCAATGACATCTTCGCGCGCCTTTCCACGCTCGGCATCGAAGTGCTCAGCATGCGTAACAAGGTGAACCGCCTGGAAGAGATTTTCATGCGCCTGGTGGAGGGGCGCGACGGCCCGGGCGAGGCTGCACGCGCCGCGGCCGCTGCGCCGCAGCTCACCTCCGCCGCCGCGAGCGGCTTGCAGGCGGATGCGCCGCGATGAGCAGCGTGGCACAGGCGGCAGCACCGCCCATCAAGCTCAACGTGGTGCGCTGGATCGGCTTTCAGACCATCGTCATTCGCGAGTACGGGCGCATCATCCGCATCTGGGGCCAAACCATCGTGCCGTCCGTCGTGACGGCGACGCTGTATTTCGTGATCTTCGGCAGCCTCATCGGGCGTCGGGTCGGGGTCATGGGCGGCTTCGACTACAAGCAGTACATCGCGCCCGGCCTCATCATGATGTCGGTGATCACCAACTCCTACGGCAACGTGGTCGCGTCGTTCTTCGGGGCGAAGTTCGGCAAGCACGTGGAGGAGCTGCTGGTCTCGCCGCTCCCTAACTGGGTGATCGTCGCCGGCTATGCGACCGGCGGGGTGGTGCGCGGGTTGCTGGTGGGGGGCGCGGTGACCGTCGTGTCGCTGCTGTTCACGCATCTGCAGGTGCAGCATCCGCTGGTGATCGTGGCGGCGGGTCTGCTGACCTCGCTCACCTTCGCGCTCGCCGGGTTCCTCAATGCGCTGTTCGCCAAGAACTTCGATCAGGTCAACTGGATTCCGGCCTTCGTGCTGACGCCGCTCACCTATTTCGGCGGCGTGTTTTACTCCATCACGCTGCTGCCGCCGTGGGCGCAGCAGCTGTCCTACATCAACCCCATCCTGCACATGGTGAACGCGTTCCGCTTCGGCTTCCTGGGCGTGTCCGACGTCAGTGTCGGCATCGCTTTCACGCTGATGGTGAGCGCGGTGGCCGCGCTGTTCGCCACCACCGTCGCGCTGATGAACCGGGGCGTGGGAATCAGGGAGTGACGGCAGTTGCCCTGGTGAGCGCGCGCGCCGCGCGTGCGCTCGACGACGACATGGCGCCGCTGCTGGCGGCATTCGGCGCCGCCGGAGCACACGCGCAGATCGTCGACTGGGACGAGCCCGAGGCGGATTGGGCGCGCTTCGACGCGGCGCTGCTGCGCTCCGCCTGGGACTACACCGAGCGGCTGCCGGAATTTCTCGCCTGGATCGACCGGGTTGCCGCACTCACGACGCTGCTGAATCCGGCGCCGGTAGTGCGCTGGAACGCCGACAAGCACTACCTGCTCGAACTCGCACGCCAGGGCGTGCCGGTGGTGGCCAGCAGCTTCGCCGAGCCGGGCACGGACCCCGCCGATGTGCTGGAGCAGTTTCTCAGGCGCCATCCTTGCGCAGAGCTCGTGGTAAAGCCCGCGGTGGGCGCCGGCGCGCGCGCCACGCGCCGCCACGCGCGCACCGCCCTGCCGGAGATGCTCGCGCACATCGGGCAGCTGCTCGCCGCACAGCGCAGCGTGCTGTTGCAGCCCTATCTCGAGGGCGTGGATCGGGACGGCGAGTCCGCCCTGATCTATATCGCCGGCCGCTTCAGCCATGCCATTCGCAAGGGCCCGTTGCTGCCGCTCGGGGCGCCGTCGACCGGCGCGCTGTTCGCGCCCGAGGAGATCTCTGTGCGCGACCCCGGCGCCGATGAGCTCGCGGCAGCGGAGCGGGCGCTGGCGGCGCTGCCTTTTGGCGTACTGCTGTATGCGCGCG
>DASWUP010000229.1:0-3170 GCA_036401635.1 Steroidobacteraceae bacterium | reverse complement strand
GAGTCAGCTGCTCGTTCACGAGATAGCGGCCGCCGTCGACCACGTGGTTGCTGCGATCGATGATGCTGTAGCCACCCGCCTCGAGCAGCAGATAACGCACCCGCAGCTCGTGCACCGCCAAGCGGGCGCCTGCGACGCCGGCATCGATCGGTACCCACGCGCCCTCGAGTTGATGTCGCCCGCCGTTGTCAATCGACGCGGCCGTGGCTGCACTCCTCACACGCGGCGCTGCTTCTTCAGCTCCGCTTCCACGATCGGATGGACGAACTGACGCACGTCGCCGCCCAGCACCGCGATTTCGCGCACCAAGGTCGAGGAGATGAAGGTGAACTGCTCCTGCGGCGTGAGGAATACGGTCTCGAAGTTGCGGTCGAGGTGGCGTGACATGTTGGCGAGCTGAAACTCGAACTCGAAATCGGACAGCGCCCGCAGACCGCGCACGATCACCGCGCCCTGATGCTGGCGTGCAAACTCCACCGTGAGCCCCGAGTAGCCCAGCACCTCGACGTTCGTGATGTCGTGCAGCACGCGGCGCGCCAGATCCACGCGCATTTCCAGCGGGAACATCGGTGTCTTGTGGGTGTTGGCCGCGATCGCGACGATCACGCGATCGAAAATACCGGCCGCGCGCCGCACCAGGTCCTGGTGGCCGTTGGTGATGGGATCGAACGTGCCAGGATATACGGCGTTGCGTTTCATGCGGCGTCGGGTGCGAAGGCGCTGCGTGCGCCAAACAGATGATAACCGACCTCGCCGGCCTGCTTCGCCTTGAGCGGCCGCCAGAGCGAGGGGAGCGACGGCAGGCCCGCACGCGCGGCGCACTCGACATAGATGAGCGCCCCGGGGGCGAGCCAGCGGCGCTCCTCGAGCAGCCTCGCCGCCTCGGTGAGGAGCTCGGAGGCGAAAGGAGGATCCAGAAACACCAGCTCGAACGGGCGCGCCTCACCGGCGAGGTAGCGCAACGCGTCCGCGCGCGCCACCAGGGCATCACCCGCCTGCCATTCCGTGAGCCGCGCGCGCAGCTCACGCGCGGCCACTTCATCCTGCTCGACAAACGTCACGTGCGATGCGCCGCGCGACAGCGCCTCGAGCCCGAGCGCCCCGCTGCCGGCGAACAGGTCAAGAGCACGCGCTCCCTGCGTGCGCGCCCCCAGCCAGTTGAAGAGCGTCTCGCGCACACGGTCCGGGGTTGGACGGATGGCGGCGGACGCCGGGAAGCGCAACTTTCTGCCACGCCACGTTCCCCCGATGATGCGCAGCACGCGCGCCCGCGCGGCGCGCCTCACCGGAACCGCTGTGCGGCCGCCTGACTTGCCACCGGACACTACGTAGCTTGCGTCCTTCAAGGTTGCCGCACCTTGCCACTGTTCTCGCCGTAAGCGTACTCTAGCTTGCCTCGTCCAGAAGCGCTCAAACAGCACCGGCGGGAGGGGTCACAAGCCGGTGAGCGCGGCATAAGAATCGCGGAGCGCCGCGGCGCCGCTCTCACGGTGCGCGCTTGAAGTGGTTGGGAGTTCGAGGGACATGAAAAAACTCATCGCCGGCGGAATGGTCTCGGTTGCGTTGCTCATCGTGGGTTGCTCCGGCGGCGGCTACGGTACCGTCGGCCCGGCGAACCTCACGGGCTTCAACGGCAACCCGGGAGGCTCGACGCCGGTCACGCAAGCCTCCAGCAACACGGCGCTGTTTCACCCGGCGGCGGGAATCCTGCCGTATCCGATCGACCTGTACTTCTTCGGTTCGACCGACGGCACCCTGAATATCCCCGCCGCCGCGTCCCTGATCCCTGCGGTTACGACGGCGGTAAATGCGCTCGATGGCTTCTCAACCACCGCGGTGATCCGCGAGCGCTTCGGTGGAGCGCTCGATCCCAGCTCCTTTACCCCGGCCTCGGTGATCGTCATGCCGGTGATTACCGACAATCTGACCAAAGCGACGATCGGGGTGCCCACGGGCGCCACGCCCCTCGTTGCGGGCACGGACTACAAGGTGGCTCTGGCAGCGGATGCCGTCGTCGGCGCATCGATCCTGGAGATCACCCCGCTGCACCCGCTCGCGCCGAGCACCTGCATCTCCGGCGGTGCGTTCCTAGGCGCAAACTGCAAGACCGGCACCGGGTACCTGGTGATCCTCACCAACGGCATCAAGGATGCCGCCGGGAACGCCGCGGCGCCGGATGCCGACTATGCGACCATCCTGCGGGCTCTGGCCACCGGCGGCGCGAAGTGCCCGAGCATCACCGACGCGACGCTCAACGGCATCTGCCAGCTGACGGGCGCGCATCTGCAGATCGCACAGAAGCTCGGCCTGAGTCCGGCCAACATCGTGCTCACTTTCAGCTTCACGACGGAGTCGACCGCCGACACGCTCGAGCTGCTCTCCGCCACGACCCTGCCGGGCCCGGCGGAGCCGATCAGCGTGCACCCCACCGGACTCACGACGCATCAGGTGAACCCGCTGCTGCCGGGGCTGGCCGACGTGTACGCCGGCACGCTCGACGTACCGTACTACCTGAGCAAGAGCGCACCGCTGACTGGATCCTGGAACGCGCCGCCGTTCCCGCTGGACAAGACCAGCACGTTCGTGACGCGCTTCAATCCGCTTCCCGTCGCCACTCAGACCTTGCCGATTGCGGTGCTCGTCACGGTCCCCAACGCCTCGTCAGGCCACGCCGCCGCCCCGCCGGGAGGTTGGCCGGTGGTGATCTTCCAGCACGGGATTACGCGCAGCCGCGAGGACATGTTCGCCGTGGCGGACGCGTTCGCGCAGGGCGGCTTCGTCGTGGTCGCGATCGACCTGCCGCTGCACGGCATAACTAACCAGAGCGACCCGTTGTACGCCGCGGTTGCCAATCCTCTGTACGCAAACTCACTCCTGCCCGCGAGCGGCTCCATCGAGCGCACCTTCGACCTCGACGTCGAGAACAACACCACGGGCGCTCCGGGACCCGACGGTGTGATCGACCCCTCGGGTTCTCACTTCATCAACCTGCAGAGTTTCCTGACCTCGCGCGACAATCTGCGCGAGGGCGTGGCGGATCTGATCACGCTCGCGCACGCGCTGCCGGCGCTCAACGTGCCCGGCGGCGTCAATCCCACATCGATCCACTACCTCGGACACTCGCTCGGGGGCATCGAGGGCGCGACTTTCCTCGCGGTGACTCCGGGTGC
>DASWUP010000228.1:0-3464 GCA_036401635.1 Steroidobacteraceae bacterium | reverse complement strand
GATGCCGGTCTGCCGCCCGGAGTATTCAACTATCTCAGTGGTCCGGGCGAGGTGGTCGGTGCCACGCTGATCGCCCATCCGCTCACGACGGGAGTGACCTTTACCGGTTCCCATGAAGTCGGGATGGGCATCGCGCGCGCTGCGCAGGCGCCGCCCTTCCCGCGTCCCTGCATCGCCGAGATGGGCGGAAAGAATGCCTGCATCGTCACCGCGGCAGCCGATCTCGAGCGCGCGGCGACCGGCATTGTGCGTTCGGCCTTCGGCATGGGAGGGCAGAAGTGCTCCGCCCTCTCGCGTCTTTATGTCCACGAGCAGGTCGCCGATGCCCTCCTGGATAAGCTGCTGCAGCAGACCACGTCCATCCGCATCGGGGACCCGACGCGCCGGGAACACTGGCTGGGACCGGTGACCACACAGGCGGCATACGACAATTACGGCCGCTACGGCGCGCTGCTGCGTGGCGGCGCCGCACGCATCGTGACCGGAGCCGAGCCGTTGCGTGAGGGAGTGCTGGGTCGGGGATTCTTCGTGCGCCCCACCATTGCGGAGGCACCGCCTGAGCACGCGCTCTGGAACGAGGAGATGTTCCTCCCCATCCTGATGATGCATCGCGTCTCGTCAAACGACGCGGCCATGGCCCTGGCGAATCGCTCGCCCCTCGGGCTGACGGCGGGCTTTTACGGCGGTGCGCACGAAGTCAGCTGGTTCAATGAGCACATCGAGGCGGGCGTTACCTACGCGAACCGCCCACAGGGCGCCACGACTGGCGCCTGGCCAGGCTACCAGGCGTTTGGCGGCTGGAAGGGCTCGGGCAGCACCGGTAAGGCGATCGCCTCCTTTTACTATCTGCCGCAGTACATGCGCGAACAGTCACAGACCGTCGTCGAGTAACCACCCGTGCCGCTGATGACGCTCTCCGATTCGATTGCGCACCACGTGCGCGACGGTCAGAGCGTGGCGCTCGAGGGCTTCACGCATTTGATTCCGTTTGCCGCCGGTCACGAGATCATTCGCCAGCGCCGCCGCGCTCTGCATCTGATCCGCATGACACCTGATCTGATCTGCGACCAGATGATCGGCATGGGCTGCGCCGAGCGCCTGACCTTCTCCTGGGGCGGCAATCCCGGGGTCGGTTCCCTGCACCGCCTCCGCGATGCGATCGAACGGCACTGGCCGCAGCCGTTGAGCATCACCGAGCGCACCCATGCCGAAATGGGCGTGGCGTATCAGGCGGGCGCGAGCGGCCTGCCGTGCGGACTCATGCGCCACTACAGCGAGACCGGCCTCGATCGGGTTAGCGGCGCGAGGACCCTCACCTGCCCCTTCAGTGGCGACTCGCTGCTGGCCGTACCGGCGATCAATCCGGATGTCACCATCCTGCACGCTCAGCAGGCAGACCCGGAGGGGAACGTCCTGATCCGCGGCATCATCGGGGCTGCGCGGGAAGCGGCGCTCGCGGCGCGTTGCCTGCTGGTGACGGTCGAAGCCCGGGTCGAACGGTTCGACGCGCCAGCCAATGCGATCGTGCTGCCGCACTGGCTGATCAGCGCGGTCAGCGTCGTTCCGGGCGGTGCTCATCCCTCGTACGCCGCCGGCTGCTACGAGCGCGACAATCGCTTCTACCTCGAGTGGGATCAGATTGCGCGCGAGCGGGCGCGCTTTCAGCAATGGATGCAGGAGTATGTGCTCGCGAGCCGTGACCACGCTGAACTGCTGCAGCGTCTGCGAGTCGCGGCATGACCGAGTCCGCGTACACTGCCGATGAGATGATGACCGTGACTGCGGCCCGGCAGCTACGCAACGGCGCAGTATGTTTTGTCGGCATCGGACTGCCGAGTGCCGCCTGCAATCTGGCGCGGCGTACGCACGCGCCGCAGCTGGTGCTGATCTACGAGTCCGGTACCGTGGGCGCCCGCCCGCAGCTCCTGCCGCTGTCGATCGGAGATGGTGAACTTGCCGCTACCGCCACGTGCGTCGTTTCCCTCCCCGAGGTGTTCGCGCATTACCTGCAGCGCGGCAGAGTGGACGTGGGGTTCCTGAGCGGCGCGCAGATCGACCGGTATGGAAATCTCAATACCACGGTGATCGGCAGCTACTCGCGGCCAAGTGTGCGGCTGCCGGGCTCCGGTGGCGCTCCCGAGATTGCGGCGCATGCCCGGGAAGTCCTGATCATCATGAAACAATCGCCGCGCAGCTTTGTCCCGCGTCTTGACTTCCTAACGAGCTGCGGATACCTCGCAGGCTCGGGAGAGCGCGGCCGTGCCGGCTTTCCTGGGCGCGGCCCGCGCGCTGTGATCACCGACTTTGGCATCCTGCGACCTCACCCTGAGACCGAGGAGCTGCAACTGTGCGCAGTCCATCCGGGCGTTTCGGTGGACGCCGCGTGCGCGGCCACCGGCTGGCCGCTGCGGGTGGCGGACGATCTGCAGGTGTTGCCCGCGCCGCAGCCGACCGATCTCAACACGCTGCGCGAGCTGCACGCAGCTACCCGCCAGGCCCACGCCGCTGCAGTGCGTATCGGGCTGCCCGTCCCCGTTCAAACCTGAAGGACTCCCAATGCGTCTGCCCCACATCCGCACCCAACTGCCGGGACCCAACGCCCAGGCACTGCTGGCGCGCGATCTTGCCGTGAGTTCCCCCTCCTACCCTCGCGACTATCCGTTCGTCATGGCCAGGGGACGCGGAGTCGAAGTCTGGGACGTCGACGGCAATCGCTTTCTTGATTTCGCCGCCGGCATCGCCGTGTGCAGCACCGGTCACGCTCACCCTGCGGTCGCCCAGGCGATCAAGAGCGCCGCGGATGATTTTCTGCATATCTCAAGCGACTACTGGCACGAGCGGATGACGCGGCTGGCGGAGCGCATCAATGAACTGAATCCGCTGCGCGAACCCGCGCTGGTATTCATGTGCCAGAGCGGGACCGAGGCAGTCGAGGGCGCCCTGAAGCTGGCGCGCTACGTGACCGGCCGGCCGCGCTTCATCGCATTTCTGGGCGGCTTTCACGGCCGTTCCATGGGATCGCTGGCGTTCACTGCCAGCAAGTACACGCAGCAGGCCGGCTTCTTTCCGACCATGCCGGGCGTGACCCACGTCCCGTACCCCAATGTGTATCGGCCACTGTTCGCCGGATCGGATCAGGGTCGCGCGATACTGGACTACATCGAGAACATCCTGTTCCAGAGCAACGTGCCTGCCGCAGAAGTCGCGGCGATCGTGGTCGAGCCGATCCAGGGTGAAGGCGGCTACCTGGTGCCACCCGACGGATTCCTGCAGGGCCTGCGTGCGTTATGCGATCGCTACGGCATCCTGCTGGTATTCGACGAAGTGCAGACGGGCGTTGGACGCACGGGAAAGATGTTCGCCAGCGAGCACTGGGGCGTGTCGCCCGACATCATGACGCTCGCGAAGGGCCTGGGGTCGGGGCTGCCGATCGGACTGGTGATCGCCAGGAAAGCTCACATGGA
>DASWUP010000227.1:0-1848 GCA_036401635.1 Steroidobacteraceae bacterium | reverse complement strand
GCGACCCACGACGGAGTCCCCGGTGGCGCCAAACTTCACCAGTGCCGGCGCGCTGGCACAAATGACTTCGGACGTCCCCGCATCGATAAGGAACGCCGGCAGCGGCAATCGCTCCAGCAGCGCCGACCACAATTGCTGCCCGCGCTCTGCCTCGGCACGCGCCGCGCCAACCTGTACATGCAGCCGCTCGAAAATCGTACCGAGATATTCCGCTGCGATGGCGCACGCGAACAGCATGATGACGAAAACTTCGAGCAGAACGACAAAATATTCCGACGGCGCGTAGAAACCCGCGAACGGCAGCCCGCCGCGCGTCCCTCGCCCCAGCAGGGCCTGGACCCAGTCGACCGTCGCGTTCAACCCCGGTGCGTACCAGCGCAGCTCAGGGGCCTGGATTGCAGCTACCAGGGCGACGACGATCACGGCCAGCGCCGCCATGAAGTACGGCTGCCAGCGCGACAGAAAGATCGAACCAATGACCGGCAGTGCGAACACAGTGAGAAACAGCGGGTTCTGCAGACCACCCGCGTGCTGCCAGATGAAGCCGATAGCGATGACGCCGAGCGCGTGCAGAGTCGCGAGCGTACCGGCGCCCCGCGGCCGGTGGGGGACGCTGCGGCCGCTCATGGCGGCGAAAGCGACGTGGATCGCCCCCAGGGCCAGCAACCCCGCCGCCACGGCAATGAAGTCGATGGCAAGGCCGCTGACCAGCCAGGGCACGGCGGTCGCGAACAGAATCGCGAATATGGTCACCAGCCAGGTGTCATCCAGCAGGTGAATGCGTGGGTCATGCCAGAGGAGTGCGGGCAGGAGTTGTGTCGCGTTGCCGTCTTTCATGGCTGTCTCGGCGTCCCGGCCGTTTCGCCGGAGGCCACCTGTGTCGAGTCGGCGCGCAGGAAGTTGTTGCCTTCGAGAAACGGATGAGCCGGCACGTTGCGGCCGCCAGGCTGCTGGAAGTCGGCAGCGTGCAGAGCGAACGCGTGCGGGCGCAGCACCTGGTTGCGTCGCAGGATCGGTGAGTCGCCGATCACGTCGATACCGTTGAACTGCGGCTCGATGATCGTGTTGTCGGTGGCAGTGCTCGGACTGCGCGGGTCTCCGAGCACAAAGGCCATGCCGTACCCGCAGTTGTGCACCCGGTTGGCACGCACCAGCGTATTGGACGAGCCTCGTACCATGATGCCGTAAGCCGCGAGGTGGTCGAGCTCATTGGTGTCGATGACCGCCTCGCGGGCGTTCTCGGCGATGATCCCCATGGCCGCCCCCCCGCTGACATGGTTACCGCGAATCACGGCCCCGGCGCCCACGAGGTGAATCGCCGCCTCGGTCGCGTCGGCAAACTCGTTGCGCTCGACGAGCACCGGAACGTTGCCCGCCACGACACCGCCGCCGGTGAAGTGGTTCTCGCGAATGCTGATTGGGGCGCCGCGCGTGTCCGGTTCCCCGCGCACGGCCCACACTCCCGCTTCCCTGTCTTTCAGAAAGTCATTGCCAACCACCACAGCGTTGCGACTCGCGGCTGCGAAGCGCACTCCGATCCGATCGTTGCTGAAGCGGTCGCGCTCCAGGAGCACCTCGCCGGCGTTCTCGGCAACATCCACGCCGACGTCACAGGAGTCGATGGTGCTCGAGCGCAGACGGAACTGCGGTGCGCGCAGCAGGATCGCCGCCGCGACGCAATTGCGCAGCGTCAGCCCTTCGATCGACGTGTCGGCACCCGCGACGTCGAACAGCGGGCCGGCGGCGAGTGCGTGGGCGTCGATTTCGGCGCCCGGCTCCTCAGCGACGATTCTCACGCCGTGCGGATTCACCAGCGGGGGCAGGGGCGTCTCGATGGCAATGCTCTTC
>DASWUP010000226.1:0-4211 GCA_036401635.1 Steroidobacteraceae bacterium | reverse complement strand
GCAATGCAGCGTGCGCCGCCGGCAGGTATTGGCCCAGGAGCGATGCGGGCGGCGCGCTGGCATCGAGCGCCGCTTCGAGGCGTGCCATCGCCTGCGCGACCGTGGCCACGGGCCAGTAGTAGCGGATGCGGTCGCTAAGGCTGTACTGCAGCTGCAGGTCGAGCGCGCGACCGCTGTCATGGTAGTACTTGCGCCAATGCGTGGGGTCGCTGCGCATGACCGTGAGGAGCGTTTCGCGCACCTGGGAGCTGCGCTCCTCCCCCAGCCATTCGCGCTCGATCTGATCCAGCGCCCACACGGCCTCCCGCAGGGCGAAAGTCAGCGCCGGACCGACCTTGAGGATCGCGAAATGGTCGCGCACCAGCGCGGCCAGTGCCTCGCGGGGCTGGTAGTCGGTCGAGTGAGCTTCGAAAACCAGCCGCGGCTCCGAGCCCAGGCAGGCACTCAGCCGGCGCGCTTTGGCCGGTGCATATTCGATCACCGTGTCGTGACCGAACTCGACGCCGGGCTGGACGACGAGAGCAATCACTCGCTCCCAGGCCTCGCCGAGCCCGCGTCGTGAGAACGCCGCGCGATGAGCCTCGAGCGTGGCAAGAGCGGCCTCCGGCTCGGTCACGGCCAGGTCATGCAGCCTCTCCTGCGCACCACCGGGTACGGGTACCTCCGAGCCGATCACGTACACGGGCGGCTCGCCACCGCTGCGCCGCCAGCTGTCTTCGGCCTGAGCGCAGAGCGTCGCGGTGCGCTCGGCGATGAGCTCGTCGGACAAGGCGCGTGGATCGTCCCGGCATGACATGGAGCAGTCGAGATGGATCTTGCGAAAGCCCGCACTCAGGTACTCCGCGACCATGACGCCGGCGCGCGGTAAGGCGGCATCGGCGGGCTGCGCCTGCCAGCAATTGGGGCCGAGATGATCGCCGCCCAGCAGCACACGCTCGCGTGGCAGGCCGATCTCATCGGCCATGCCCCATACGAGGTCACGAAAGCCGGCGGGTCGCAGGCCCGTGTAGCCACCGTCCTGGTTCACCTGGTTGGAAGTCGCCTCGATCAGCACATCGCCGCCGCTCGCCTGCGCGTGTTCAAGGGCAGCCCGCAGAACCAGCGGATGCGCTGAACAGACCGAGTAGATCCCGACGCTCTCGCCCGCGCGGTGACGTCGCACCAGCTCCAAGAGGGCTCTCACGCCTTCTCCTCGGACTCGACGGCAAGGAGTACTGCGGCCGCGAACGCCAGCACGATGCCGAGGAGCTTAAGCGGTTGCGGGACCGTGCCGAGGAGCGCGAGCGCAATGATCGCGGTGATGAGTGGGGCTCCGGCGTTGGTGAGCGGCGAGACCACGATCGCCTTGCCGTAACGAAACGCGTAGACGAGCGTCAGCGCGCCGATCGAATTCAGGATCTGAGTCACGGCGGCGAGCCAGGGACCGCCCAGGCCGTAGTTGATCGGGTGCGCAAAGTCCGTCATGCGCAGCGCGACCGGTATGAGCGCGAGCCCCATGAGTGCCATGTAGACGAAGATGCTCTCGGCGCTCATGCTTCGGTTGGCGAGCTTAATGAAGAAAGCCTGCACGCCCCAGGCGAGAAGGATGATGAGCGCATAGACAAACCAGGCGACCCCGCGGCCGCCGGCTGTCTCTCCGGGTGCGTAATCAAAGAGTGGCAATGAAGCGAGCGCGAGCCCGATGCCGAGGGCGCCGAGCCACGTCACGCGCTCTTGCAGCCACCCAACCGACATGGCAATCGTCACGACCGGGGACAGGGCGATCAGCGGAAAGATCAGGTAGGTTGGCCCCGTATGGACAGCGTGGAACAGGAGCATCTGGCCGCCCGCACCGAGCAGCCCGATGAGGCAGCCGAACAGAATCGAGCGGCCGTCGTGCTCCAACTGCCAGCCGGCACGCGCGAGCGCATAGAGGGCCGGAGGGATCATCGTGAACGCCCACACCACATAGACCAGGGTCTCCGGGAAGCCGTTTTCGGCCGGGCGACCTGCGAATGCGCCCCACACACCCCAGAATCCCGTGGTCACGAGAGCCGCAATCAGTCCGGTGCGCCGATTGCTGGCGGTCTGCGCGCTCTTCCCCGGACGCCCGAGGGCGAGGGGAGACCGGGCCGGGACTCGTTCGCCGTCTCCCAAAGCGCTAACCGCACACTCGCAGGCCCGGACCTGGGAAGCGCCACTCGATTGCCGCACTGCCATCCCGCCAGCTCAACCCCAGCCCCCTGTCTGACGCATTCGAAACAAAACGAAAGCTTTGACAGCGAATATGTTTTTCGTATTATTGCCGCTAATATTTCGAATACTTTCGAATCTGTCAAGAGCTTTGCTCGTAGGGTCAGCGTGTCGGGCCGTACATTCGATCGGCAGGCCTCGACACTGGCTTGCAGGCGGCTGCCGTGAAATCGGGAGGGACCGGCCGAGTGGATAGACTCGACGACATGACACGGGGCTTTACGGCGTGACACGCACTCTCACCACCCGGCGTCGATTTCTGCAGCTGGCCGCCGGCACTGGTGTGGCTTCGCGCGTGACACTTGCCGCGACGGGGGCGGCGGGTGTTGCGCAGCCAGCCGGTGGCGCCCCGGGAGCGACTGCGGCCTCGCATCCGCCTGGCGCGTCAGCACCCGCGGTCGCGATCGGTGACGGAGCGCTCCGTCTGGAGTTCGACTCGTGGATGCGCTTGCGTGTTTTGCGCCGCGGTTCAGGTCGCGACTCCTACATGCCGCTCACCTCTTGGGCCGCGACGGAGTATCTGCTGCTTGCCGATGGGAGGCGGCTGCAGCAGTTCGCGCTGCAAGACGAAGAACGCCAGGCGGTGGATGGTCCTAACGGCCCGGGCACGCGGCTTACGCTCTCCGGATCCGCCGCGCCTCAGATCGAGAAGCGCGTGCTCCTCGAACTGCGGGAGCGCTATCCCGGCTTTGCCTTCTGCCGAGTGTCGTATCGCAACCTCTCCCCGCGCTCGATCGCGCTGCGCGGTTGGCGAAGCGCGGACTTTCATCTGCTGCCAGAGGCTGCCGCCGCCGGCGCGCCACGCGCCGCGCTCGACGAGGCTCAGTTCTGGTCCTACTGCGGCAGCACGCACGCCGACCGACGCGACTGGGTGCAGCCGGTCAGGCCCGGCTTCTCGCAGGAGAATTTCATGGGCATGACAGCCTCCGATTACGGCGGCGGCACGCCTATCGTGGATGTATGGCGGCGGGATTGCGGACTTGCGGTCGGCCACCTGGAATCGGCGCCGCGCCTGCTCTCACTGCCGGTGAAGCACGCCGGTCGCGGCGTGGATCTCGGGATTGCCGGTACGCTCGAGCGGCAGCTCGGGCCCGGCGAGCAGTTCGAGACACCCGAGACCTTCGTCGCCACGCACACAGGCGACTACTTCGCCACGCTCGACGCGTATCGCCGCATCATGGCCGAGCGCGGTCTGCGCTCCCCACACGCTCCGGACTCCGCGTACGAGCCCATCTGGTGCGCGTGGGGCTACGAGCGCAAGTGCACGCCGCAACTGATCGAGGACACGCTGCCCAAGGTGCGGGAGCTCGGGCTGCGCTGGGCCGTTATCGACGACGGATGGCAGTCGAAGGTCGGCGACTGGAGTCCGGATGCCGGCAAGTTTCCCCGCGGCGCGGCCGACATGCAGCAGCTGGTGCGCGGGATCCGCACGCAGTCCCTGAAGCCGCGTCTGTGGTTCACGCCCTTGGCCGCCGCTCCCGGCTCCGATCTGCTGCATGATCACACTGACATGCTTCTGCTGGACAAGGATGGCGCGCCGCAGAACGTCTCGTGGTGGAACAGCCTGTATCTGTGCCCCGCGTACGCGAAGACCGTGGCATATACCGAGGCGCTGGTGCGGCGCTTCATAGGGGAATGGGGCTTCGCGGGCCTGAAGATCGATGGCCAGCACCTGAATGCCGTGGCGCCCTGCTACAACCCGGCTCACCGGCACGCTCGCCCCGAGGAGTCGGTGGAGAAACTGCAGGATTTTCTCGCGGCGATGTACACCAGTGCGCTGCAGATCGATCCCCAGGCGGTCATGGAGCTGTGCCCCTGCGGGACCTCTTATTCCTTCTTCAACTTCGCGTCCATGAATACGGCCCCGGCCTCGGACCCTGAGTCCTCCTGGCAGGTGCGCCACAAGGGCAAGACGCTCAAGGCGCTTATGGGCCCGAGTGCCGCCTTCGCCGGGGATCACGTGGAGCTCAGCGACGGCG
>DASWUP010000225.1:0-4817 GCA_036401635.1 Steroidobacteraceae bacterium | reverse complement strand
CTACGGCCATGCGCGCGCCTTGAGCGGCTTGTCGGTACGCGACTTCGTCAAGACGATCACCGTGCAGGAGCTGTCCCCGGCGGGGCTTGCGGCGCTCGGTCCCACCGCGGTCACGCTGGCCGCACTCGAGGGGCTCGACGCTCACGCCCGGGCGGTCACGTGCCGGCTCGAAGCACTCGCGCAGAGTTACCCATGAGCTGGATCACGCAGCTCGCACGGCCGGACATCGTGGCCCTCAAAGCCTACGAACACGCCGCCTGGGAGCCGGGCTTAACAAGGCTGCATGCCAATGAGCTGCCCTGGCGGGCCTCCGAGGACGCGTCCGCCGCGGGACTCAATCGCTACCCTGAGCCGCAGGCGCGCGCACTGATCGGGCGCCTTGCGGAAATCTATCACGTCGCCCCGCACGCACTTCTCATCTGCCGCGGGAGCGACGAGGCGATTGATCTTCTGGTGCGCGGCTTCTGCCGCGCGGATCTTGACGCCGTGCTCGTCTGCCCACCGACGTTCGGCATGTACGCCGTGGCAGCGCGCATCCAGGGCGCCAAGGTGGTCAGCGTGCCGCTCAAGGCCGAGGCTGGGTTTGCACTCGACCCGCGGGCAGTGCTCGAGCGCTGCACACGCGAGGTGAAACTCGTTTTCTTATGCTCACCCAACAATCCGACCGGAAATCTCTTAAGCGAATCCGCGATTCTGGAGATTGCGGACGCCGTCGCAGGCTGCGCAATCGTCATCGTGGACGAAGCCTATATCGAGTTCTCGCAGCGCGAGAGCCTGGCGGCGCAGGTGAGGAGCCGGCCGCAGCTCGCGGTGCTGCGCACCCTCTCCAAGGCCCATGGACTCGCCGGAGCGCGCTTAGGTGCGCTCATTGCCGATCCCGAAGTCATCGCGCTCTTGCGAAAGCTCATCGCCCCGTACGCGGTCCCGCAGCTGATTCTGGAAGCGGTCACGACGCTGCTATCGCCGCTGCACTTAAGGACCCTTCACCGGCGCGTCGCGCAAATTCGCACCGAACGCATGCGGGTTCATCAGGGGCTGTCCGAGCTGCCGGGCGTGACGGCGGTGTTGCCGAGTGCGGCCAATTTCATTCTGGCGCGGCTCAAGTACCCCGCAGAGGCACTGGCGCGCGCCGTCGCGGCGCGGCTCCTGGTCCGCGATGCCCGCGGCTACCTGGGACTGTCGGATGCGCTGCGCATCAGCATCGGAACACCTGAGCAGAATGATCGGCTGCTCGAGGCCTGGGCGTGAGTGCCGCCACTCTCACGGCCCGGCGGGCCGAGGTCACCCGGGAAACTCAAGAGACCCGCGTGCAGGTGCGCATCGACCTCGATGCGACGACACCGCTTCGGGCCGAAACCGGCATCGGATTCTTTGACCACATGCTCGAGCAGTTGGCGAAGCACGGCGGCTTTTCCCTCGATCTCGCAGCCCAAGGCGATCTTAAGATCGATGAGCACCATACGGTCGAGGATTGCGCGCTCACCCTCGGCGAGGCGCTCAAATCGGCGCTCGGCACCAAGCACGGCATCGCGCGCTACGGGTTTCTCCTGCCGATGGACGAAAGCCTGGCCCAGGTCGCACTCGATCTGTCAGGCCGCCCTTTTGCAGTGTTCTCAGGCACATTTCCCCGGGACTCAGTTGGTGGATTCCCCACGGAGCTCGTGCCGCATTTCTTTCGCTCACTGAGTCAGTCCCTCGGTGCGGCGATTCACGTGAAGGTCACGGGCGAGAACACCCACCATATGATCGAGGCGTGCTTCAAGGGGGTGGGTCGCTCGCTCCGCCAGGCGATTCGCCGCGAAGGCACCGAGCTCCCGAGTACCAAGGGAGTGCTCTGATGGAGGCGGTGATTGTCGACAGCGGCGCCAACCTGGCCTCGCTCTGCTACGCACTCGAGCGCTTGAGGTGCCGCACCAAAGTCAGCGCCGACGGCTCAGTCATCGCGAGTGCCGGGCGCGTGATCCTCCCGGGAGTGGGCGCCGCAGGGCACGCGATGCGGCGACTGCGCGAGGCGGGCCTGATCTCGGTCCTGCGTACCCTTACGCAGCCGGTGCTCGGCGTGTGCTTAGGCATGCAGCTGCTGTTTGAGCGTTCCGAGGAGGGTCGTACCGGCTGCTTAGGTGTCCTGCCCTGTGCCGTGCACGGCTTGAGGGCCGCTCCCGGGCATCCGGTGCCGCACATGGGCTGGAATCAACTCAAGCGGCTCAAATCCGACCCGCTGCTGGAGGGCGTGGCGGAGGGCGAGTACGCCTACTTCGTGCACAGCTACGCCGCGCCGGTTACCGAGCACACGCTCGCGAGCGCTGAGTATGGGGTTGCGCTATCGGCGGTCGTGCGCCGTGCGAACTTCTGGGGCACACAGTTTCATCCCGAGCGCTCAAGTCACACCGGCGCCCGGGTGCTCGAGAATTTCTTGAGGCTCTAGAGGATGCTGCTCATACCCGCCATCGACCTGCGCGCGGGACGTTGCGTGCGCCTGTACCAGGGAGACTTCAGCGCCGAGACCCGCTATGCCGCCCACCCGCAGGAGCTCCTCGCGCGCTACCGGGCGCACGGCGCTCCCTGGCTGCATGTCGTCGACCTCGATGGCGCGCAAATAGGCACGTTCAGGAATCGCCGGCTGATTGTGGATCTGGCCGCGGCGGGGCGGATGCACCTGCAGGTCGGCGGCGGCGTGCGCTCGGGCAAGGCCATCGGGGAACTCCTCGACGTCGGCATTGCCCGTGTAGTCGTGGGCAGCGCCGCCGTGCAGCGCCCCCAGGATGTTGCCGCGTGGCTCAAGCGCTTTGGCGCCGAGCGTCTGTGTCTCGCGTTCGACGTGGTGCTCGATGCTACCGGTGAGCCGCGCGTGCGAACGCACGGCTGGACTGAAGACAGCGGCGTGTCGCTCTGGAGCGCGCTGGGTCGCTACGATGCCGGGAGCCTGCGTCACGTGCTGTGCACGGACATTGCTCGTGACGGCGCCCTCTTGGGTCCCAACCTTGAGCTATATCGCGCAGCGCTGAAGCGCTTTCCGAACCTACATTGGCAGGCCTCAGGCGGCGTGCGCGATGCCGCGGATCTCGTCGCGCTCGCAAGAGTCGGTGTCGCAGCCGCGGTGAGCGGCAAGGCGCTGTTGGAAGAGCGGATCAGCTTGGAGGAGTTACGACCATTCTTGCCCGACGCATCATTCCCTGCCTCGACGTGCGCGACGGTGCGGTCGTAAAGGGTGTGCGCTTTCGCGACCATCAGGTCGTGGGCGACATCCTCGAGCTCGCGGCCCGATATCGCGACGAGGGGGCGGACGAGCTCGTCTTCTACGACATTACGGCCAGCCCGCAAGCGCGCTCCGTGGAGCGCAAATGGATACGCAGCGTGGCCCACCTCCTCGACATCCCCTTCTGCGTCGCGGGCGGCATTGGGTCAGTTGCGGACGCCGAAGAGGTCCTCAACCATGGCGCCGAGAAGGTCTCGGTGAACTCCCCGGCCTTGAATAACCCGGAGCTGATCGATCAACTCGCCAGGCGCTTCGGATCGCAGTGCGTGGTGGTGGGTGTCGACAGCCAGTGCACTGCGGACGGTTATCGGGCCTGGCAGTTGAGCGGCGACCCGGAGCGTGCGCATGACGCCGCTCGCGACGTGGCGCAGTGGGTACGTGAGGTGCAGGAGCGCGGCGCGGGCGAGATCGTGCTCAACTGCATGGGGAGTGATGGCGTACGGCAGGGCTTTGACATTGAGCACTTAGCTGAGATACGCGCGATCTGCCACGTGCCGCTCGTCGCCTCCGGCGGCGCGGGTGGTGTTGAGCACTTCAGGGAGGTATTCACGCGGGCGGGGGTGGATGGGGCCCTCGCCGCGAGCGTGTTTCACTCGCGGGTGATTCGCATCCCGGATCTCAAAGAGGAGCTCCGTGCAGCGGGAATCCCTGTGAGACTGACATGAAGACCATACGCACAGCTTTGAGCTTCGCCGATCTTGATAGCCTCGATTTCGGCAAGGGCGGCGGGCTCCTGCCGACCATCGTGCAACACGCGGGCACGAGCGCGGTGCTGATGCTCGGTTACATGAATCGCGAGGCGGTGGTCGCCAGTTTGACGCGGCAGCGCGTGGTGTTTTTCAGCCGTAGCAAGGGGCGGCTATGGGAGAAGGGGGAAGTCTCCGGTCATTTGCTCGAGCTGGTGCAGATACGCTCGGACTGCGACGGCGACAGCTTGCTCGTGAGCGCCTGGCCGCGGGGACCGGTTTGTCATCTGGGCACTGAAAGCTGCTTCGGAGAAGCAGCGCCGACGACGCCCGAGGGAATGGCCTTCCTGGCGACGCTCGAAGAGGTGATTGGCGAGCGCATGGCAACGCGTCCTGAAGGTAGCTATACGGCGAAGCTCCTCTCCGGCGGCTGGAAGCGAATCGCGCAGAAGGTCGGCGAGGAAGGGATCGAGGTTGCGCTCGCGGCCACGGGTGGGAGCGACACTGAGGTGATCGACGAAGTCTCGGATCTCTTCTATCACGTGCTGGTGCTGCTCAAAGCAAGGGGACTCACGCTCGAACGGGTGCTGAGCGAGTTGCGGGGGAGGCATGAAGCCTCGCAGATTCGAACTGTGGGCCCACCCTGTATGTGAAGCGGAACTCGACCGTCTGCTGGATGCGCCTGGAACACCGGCGAAGTCGTGGATCAACCGCACCTTCGCAGTCCTCGACGATCTCGTCGATCGCTGGAAGTAAGCCCACGCCGAAGCGGACCTGCTCGCGGATTTCCGGCCTCAGCCGCTCGTTCGCCTCGAAGGATTGGCCACGCACCTGCTCCGCTGGCCGGATACGCCGGAAGGACACGAGTTGGAGGC
>DASWUP010000224.1:0-7412 GCA_036401635.1 Steroidobacteraceae bacterium | reverse complement strand
GCGCCCGGCGCGCGCAATTCGTAACCGAGCTTGTCCTTGCTCTCGTCACTAAGCGGCATGGCCAGGAGCGGCGTCAGGCCATCGAGCCCGGTCTCAAGTCCGCGCAGCGCCTTCTGCAGCGATTCCTGGAAGGTGCGGCCGATCGCCATCACTTCGCCGACCGATTTCATCTGGGTTGTGAGGCGGTCGTTCGCGGCCGGAAACTTCTCAAAGGTGAAGCGCGGGATCTTGGTGACGACGTAATCGATCGACGGCTCAAAGGAGGCCGGGGTCGCACCACCGGTGATGTCGTTCTTCAGCTCATCGAGTGTGTAGCCGACGGCGAGCTTGGCGGCGATCTTGGCGATCGGAAAGCCGGTCGCCTTGGAGGCGAGCGCCGAGGAGCGCGACACGCGTGGATTCATCTCGATCACCAGCAGCCGCCCATCGGACGGATTCACCGCAAACTGCACGTTCGAGCCACCGGTATCGACGCCGATCTTGCGCAGCACCGCCACCGAGGCGTCGCGCATGCGCTGGTATTCCTTGTCGGTGAGGGTCAGTGCGGGTGCGATGGTGATCGAGTCGCCGGTGTGCACGCCCATCGGATCGAGGTTCTCGATCGAGCAGACGATGATGCAGTTGTCGCGGTGATCGCGCACCACCTCCATCTCGAATTCTTTCCAGCCGATCACCGACTCCTCGAGCAGCACCTCGCCGGTCGGGGAGGCGTCCAGCCCGCGCGCCACGATGTCTTCGAGCTCCTCGCGGTTGTAGCCGATACCGCCACCGCTCCCTCCCAGGGTGAAGGACGGGCGCACCACCACCGGATAGCCGATTTCGCCCGCGATCGCCAGCGCCTCATCGAGGCTGCGCGCGATCTGCGACTGCGGCGTCTCGAGCCCGATTTCGCGCATGGCGTTGCGGAACAGCTCCCGATCCTCCGCCATGTCGATCGCGGCGCGCGAAGCGGCGATCAGCTCGACCTGGTATTTTTCCAGCACGCCCTCGCGCACCAGATCCAGCGCGGTGTTGAGCGCCGTCTGACCGCCCATGGTCGGCAGCAGCGCGTCGGGGCGCTCCTTCTCGATGATGCGTGCCAGCGTACGGGCGTTGACCGGCTCGATGTAGATGGCGTCGGCCATCTCCGGATCGGTCATGATGGTCGCGGGGTTGGAGTTGACGAGGATGACGCGATAGCCCTCCTCGCGCAGCGCCTTGCAGGCCTGGGCGCCGGAATAGTCGAACTCACACGCCTGGCCGATGATGATCGGTCCCGCGCCGATGATCAGGATGCTCTCGATGTCGGTGCGCTTGGGCACGCTTAGCGGCCACCACCGGCCATCTGCCGCCGCAGGTTGTCCTCAGCGAGTCGCAGCTGCGCCTGCAGCCGGCGCAGCATCAGGTGGTTGAACCGCTCGAACAATGGCTTCAGGTCGTGCGGTCCCGGGCTCGCCTCCGGATGGCCCTGGAAGCCGAACGCCGGATGCTCCTGGAACGCGATGCCCTGCAGCGATCCGTCGAACAGCGAGCGGTGGGTCGGCCTAACCCCAGCAGGAAGCGAACTCTCGTCCACCGTAAAGCCGTGGTTTTGGCTGGTGATGAACACGCGGCCGGACTCCAGGTCCTGCACCGGATGATTGGCGCCGTGGTGACCGAACTTCATTTTGACGGTGCGGGCGCCGGCGGCGAGGCCGAGGATCTGGTGGCCAAGACAGATGCCGAACACCGGCACATCGGTCGTGAGCAATTGCTTGGTGGCGTTGATGGCGTAATCGCACGGCTCCGGGTCGCCCGGCCCATTCGACAGGAACACACCGTCGGGATGCAGCGCCAGGGCGTCCTCGGCGCTGGTCTTCGCCGGCACCACCGTCATGCGACAGCCCCCGTCCGAGAGCACCCGCAGGATGTTGCGCTTGATGCCAAAGTCGTACGCCACGACGTGCAGGCGCTGTTGCGAGCGAATCGGCGCGCGAGCACTGTCGGGCCACACGCTCCCCTCGTTCCACTGAAAGGCGCGCTTGGTGGTGACGACTTTCGCCAGGTCCATGCCCTTGAGCCCGGGAAACTTGCGCGCGGCCTTCACTGCGGCGCGCTCATCAACCTGCTCGCCGGTCATGATGCAGCCGGCCTGCGCACCCTGCTCGCGCAGGATGCGCGTGAGCTTGCGGGTATCAATGCCGGCGATCGCGACCACGCGGCCGCGCTCGAGAAACTCCGGCAGCGACTCGTTGGCGCGCCAGTTGCTCGCGAGGATCGGCAGGTCGCGGATGATGAGACCGGCGGGATAGATCTGCGAGGATTCCAGGTCCTCGGGCGTCGCGCCTGTGTTGCCAATGTGCGGGCAAGTGAGCGTGACGATCTGACGCGCGTAAGAGGGGTCGGTGAGAATTTCCTGGTAACCGGTGAGGGCGGTATTGAAAACAACTTCGCCTGTGGTGTTGCCTTTGGCTCCGATCGACTGGCCGCGAAAGATCGTTCCATCGGCCAGCGCGAGCACCGCAGGTACGCTCACGTGATCAATTCTCCCTCACGCAGATACACAAAGCGGGAGGAGTTCTCAGCGAACATCCTCCCGCCTTGCTTGGACTAACCCGTACACGGATTACGCAGCAAGTTTACGGGCTATACGGGCGATGTGTCCATGGAAAAAAGCCCTGCCCACTTAGTGCGCGCGCGACTTCAGAAAGACTTCAGAATCTCCTTCGAAGAATGATCTAAGTGCCTGTTTTTTGGCCGAGTATGTCGCCCATGGTGTACCGCCCCGGTGGCTGGGACTGCAGCCAGAGCGCGGCAGCCAGTGCCCCCCGGGCAAAGATCCCCCGATCGGTGGCCCGGTGGGTCAAAGTCAGCTGCTCACCCGGGCCCGCGAAGAGCACCGTGTGCTCCCCGACGATGTCGCCAGCGCGCACCGCGGCAAAGCCGATTTCGCCCTCGCGACGCGTGCGGGCGCGGCTCGATCCGCCTCCGGCCTCGCCCGCCGTGGCGGCGTCTGCGCGGCTGCTCCTCGGCAGCCGCCGCGCCTCGCGTGCCGCTGCCCCCAGCGCCAGGGCGGTTCCGGAGGGCGCGTCCTGCTTCAAGCGGTGGTGCACGTCCAGGACGTCGATGTCGAAGCCCGGCGGCAGTGCCCGCGCTGCGATGCGTACCAGCTCGAGCAGCAGCGTCACGCCGATGCTGGTGTTCGCGGCCACCAGCAATGCAATGTCCCGGGCGGCGCTCGTGAGCTCCCCGTCAAGCTCCGCGCCAAATCCGGTAGTGCAGATCAGCAGCGGCTTGCGCGCCGCGCGACAAGCCCGGAGGTTGGTGCGCGTGGCGCTCGGGCTGCTGAAGTCGATCGCCACGTCCGCCTCGGTCAGGGCGCGCCCGAGCTCGCTGGTCACCGGAAGATTCAGTGGTCCCAGGCCCGCGACTTCCCCGGCGTCGCGCCCGAGGGCGAGACTTGCGGGCGAGGCGATGGCGCCGGTGATGATGAGCTGCGCAAATCCCGGGGCGGCGTGCAGCAGCTCCCGACCCATGCGCCCGGTGACGCCGATCAGCACGGCGCGCACGAGCGGGCCAGAGTCTGCGCTGACCACGGTGCCTCAGTTCGCGCCGTTGCCGCCGGAAAAGAAACGCTTCACGCCATCGAGAAAGCCCGTCTCGCGTGGTGCGTGCTGGCGGGCGTGCGCCTTCAGCGACTCCTCGAGCCGCCGGATCAGCTCACGCTGCTCGACCGACAGATGCACCGGCGTCTCGATGACCACGCGGCAGAACAGGTCGCCGCGTGTGCCGCCGCGCACCGGTTTCACGCCCTTGTCACGCAGCCGAAACACGCGCCCGGACTGGGTTTCGGGGGGAATCTTCAGCTGCACGTCACCCCCGAGGGTCGGCACCGCGACGCTGCCGCCGAGCGCCGCGGTGGCGAAGCTCACCGGCACCTCGCAGCTCAGGTGCTCGCCCTCGCGCTCGAATATGGGGTGCTCGCGCACCTGGATCTCGACGTACAGGTCCCCGGGCGGACCGCCGTTGCGCCCGGCTTCTCCCTCGCCCGCAAGGCGCACGCGGTCGCCGTTGTCGACCCCGGCGGGCACTTTGACCGAGAGCTTGCGGGTGCGGCGCACCCGGCCCTGCCCCAGGCAGGAGTCGCAGGGATTGCGGACGATGCTGCCCGTCCCGCGGCAGCGCGGACAGGTCTGCTGCAGCTGGAAGAAGCCTTGGGAAATGCGCACCTGCCCTGCGCCGCCGCACGTGTCGCAGGTGGCAGGAGTACTGCCCTTCGCCGCCCCGCTCCCGTGGCATAGCTCGCATTCCGCGAGCCGCGCGACTTCGATCTCGACCTGGTGACCGAACACGGCCTGGGGCAGCTCGAGCGGCAGCTCGTAGCGCAGA
Source organism: Steroidobacteraceae bacterium (assembly GCA_036401635.1). Lineage (GTDB taxonomy): Bacteria > Pseudomonadota > Gammaproteobacteria > Steroidobacterales > Steroidobacteraceae > 13-2-20CM-66-19. Next base: position 3,065 of record DASWUP010000224.1, on the reverse strand, counting down.
TCGGCACCACGGAACACCTGTGAACGGCCACCGCGGCGCTGCCCGCCGAAGATATCCCCGAACACATCCCCGAAGATGTCGCTGAAGGTGTCGGCGCTAAAACCGCCACGCCCGCCGGCGCCGCGCGCGCTGGCCTCGACGCCGGCGTGACCGTACTGGTCGTAGGCGGCGCGCTTGTGCGGGTCGCTCAGCACCTCGCAGGCTTCCTTCGCCTCCTTGAAGGACTCCTCCGACTCCCGATCGTCGGGATTACGATCGGGGTGATACTTCATCGCCAGGCGCCGGTAGGCCTTCTTGATCTCGGCCTCAGTCGCTGTCTTCGGTACGTTCAGTACCTTGTAGTAATCGCGCTTCGGCATCGGCGCTGCTTACGAGGCCTTGCGTCCCTTGTCCTTCACCTCTTCGAACTCTGCATCCACCACGTCCTCACGGCCCGCGCCGCCGCCACCGCTAGCGCCACCGCTGCCCGGGGCGCCTGCCGATCCGGCCGCACCCGCGTCGGAGGCGCCCGCGCCGCCGCCTTCCGCGGCATAGGCGCGCTGCGCGATGCCGGCCGAAGCCTGCGCCAGCGCCTCGGTCTTCTTCTCGATGACGTTGCGGTCATCACCCTTCAGCACGGTGCGCAGATCCGAGACCGCCGATTCCACCTTGGCGCGCTCGCTCGCATCCACCTTGTCGCCCAGGCTCTGGAGCGACTTCTCCACCGCGTGGATCAGGCCGTCCGCCTTGTTGCGGGTATCGACCAGCTCGCGGAAGCGCTTGTCTTCCTCGGCGTGCGCCTCGGCGTCGCGCACCATGCGCTTGATCTCATCCTCGGTGAGTCCGCTGGAGGCCTTGATGATGATCTTCTGCTCCTTACCGGTGGCCTTGTCCTTCGCCGAGACATTGAGAATGCCGTTGGCGTCGATGTCGAAGGACACCTCGACCTGCGGCATGCCGCGCGGTGCCGGCGGGATGTCCGACAGATCGAACTTGCCAAGCGACTTGTTATCCGCCGCGCGGTCACGCTCGCCCTGCAGCACGTGAATGGTCACGGCGGTCTGGTTGTCGTCGGCGGTGGAGAACACGTTCGACGCCTTGGTCGGGATGGTGGTGTTCTTCTCGATGAGCTTGGTCATGACGCCGCCGAGGGTCTCGATGCCGAGCGACAGCGGCGTGACATCAAGCAGCAGCACGTCCTTCACTTCACCCGAAAGCACGCCCGCCTGAATCGCAGCGCCCACCGCGACTGCCTCGTCGGGGTTGACGTCCTTACGCGGCTCCTTGCCGAAGAAATCCTTCACGTACTTCTGCACCAGTGGCATACGCGTCTGGCCGCCCACCAGGATCACTTCGGCGACGTCGGCTCCGGTGACGCCCGCGTCCTTGAGAGCGGTGCGGCACGGCCCGATGGTCTTCTGCACCAGGTCCTCGACCAGGGACTCGAGCTTGGCGCGCGTCAGCTTGATGTTGAGATGCTTCGGTCCCGCGGCATCGGCGGTGATGTAAGGCAGGTTGATATCGGTCTGCTGGGTCGAAGACAGCTCGATCTTCCCCTTCTCAGCGGCCTCCTTCAGGCGCTGCATGGCGAGCGGGTCCTGGCGCACGTCAACGCCGGACTCCTTCTGGAACTGCTCGGCCAGGAAATTGATGATGCGCAGGTCGAAGTCCTCGCCGCCGAGGAAGGTGTCCCCGTTGGTCGACAGCACTTCGAACTGGCGCTCGCCGTCGACTTCCGCGATCTCGATGATGGAGATGTCAAAGGTGCCGCCACCCAGATCGTAGACGGCGATCTTGCGGTCCGCTCCCTGCTTGTCGAGCCCGTAGGCGAGCGCCGCCGCGGTCGGCTCGTTGATGATGCGCTTGACCGCGAGGCCCGCGATGCGGCCGGCGTCCTTGGTCGCCTGGCGCTGCGAATCGTTGAAGTAGGCCGGCACGGTGATGACGGCCTCGGTCACCGCTTCACCCAGATAGTCCTCGGCGGTCTTCTTCATTTTCTGAAGCACGCGCGCCGAGATCTCCGGCGGGGCCATCTTCTTGCCTTGCACCTCGACCCAGGCGTCGCCGTTGTCTGCGCGGACGATCTTGTACGGGACCATTTTAATGTCCCGCTGCACCACCTCGTCCTCGAATTTGCGGCCGATGAGGCGCTTGATGGCGAACAGCGTATTGTGGGGATTGGTCACCGCCTGGCGCTTGGCGGGCTGGCCCACCACCACCTCGCCGTCCTTGGTAAAGGCGACGATCGAGGGGGTCGTGCGATCGCCTTCGCTGTTCTCGATCACGCGGGGCTTGCCACCTTCCATGATGGCTACGCACGAGTTGGTCGTGCCGAGGTCGATACCGATTACCTTTGCCATGTTTCACTCCGCCGCAGATCTACGCCAAAAGAGGGATTCTAGGGCAACTTCTTAGGGGTGGCTGTGCGCGCTTTCAAGCCCGGGCCGGTTCCCTGGCGACGATCACCCGCGCCGGCCGCAGCAGCCGCCCATTGAGCTCGTAGCCGGGCTGTACCACCTGCAGGACCGAGTTGGGCTCGGCGGTGCGGGACTCCTGCGCCATGATGGCCTCGTGGCGCTGCGGGTCGAAGGGCTCGCCGAGGGGGTCGATCACCGTGACCCCCAGTTTTTCCAGCGCCCGGGACAGCAGCTGCAGCGTCGCTTCCTGCCCCTCCCTGAGGCTGCTGGTGTCGCCCCGCCCGGCGTTCTGCACCGCCAGCTCCAGGCTGTCCTTGACCGGCAGGAGCTCCGCCGCGAACTTCTCAAGCCCGTAGCGGTTGGCCGCCTCGATATCGCGTTGCGCGCGCTTGCGCACGTTGTCGAGCTCGGCGACGGCGCGCAGGTACTGCTCCCAGTTGCTCTTGGCGTGCTCCTCGGATTCGGCCAGCGCCTGCTGCAGCCGCTCGAGCTCCAGCGGAGCTGCCGTCTCCGGCAGCACCGTGCCCGGCTCAGCCCCGCCGCTCTGCCGATCGCGTCCAGATTCGTTGGAACTCATCTTCAGGGAACCTCCAAAACAGCCCCACCCGCACGGGCGAGTGCGGGCGGGCACCGAGGCGGTGGGGATCAGCGCCGCGAATTCAAGGCGGC
>DASWUP010000223.1:0-18490 GCA_036401635.1 Steroidobacteraceae bacterium | reverse complement strand
CGCTCCTCAGGGAATACGGCTTCAACAATGATCAGCCCGAGGCGTTCTACGTGAACGGACGCCAGTATTTTCTCGGCTTGCGCGTGGCGCTGTGAGCTCTTGACCGGTAAGGATCGTGCGGCGCAATCTCGCGCGGCGCGTTTGCGCTGCGGCACGTACATGAAGGGCGGGCTGGTGCACGGGATCACGCCCGCCCTCATCGATAGCGTGGCTGACGTCATCGCAAGCGCTCCGTCGGAGCGCTGCGCCCTGGTGTTCCAGCACCAGGGGGGCGCGATCAGCCGCGTGCCGCCGCAGGACACCGCGTACTGGAATCGCGGCGCGAGTCACAACATGTTTGTGTACGGAGTCTGGAAGGTGCCGGGCGAGGACACCGAGCGCAACACCGAGTGGGCGCGGCGCGCGTGGGCGCAGCTCGAGCCGCTGACGCGCGGCCACTACGTGAATCTGGCCAACAGCGAGGACCGCGACAGCCGCGTGCACGCCGCGTACGGTGACAACTACCCGCGCCTTGCCGCGCTCAAGAAACGCTACGACCCGGCGAACCTGTTCCGCCTCAACGCCAACATCAAGCCGGCATGATCTGCGGCAGCGCCCGAACCGTGCAAGCGCACGGCTTGACACGCAAGCGTCATGAAGGTGCAATGCGCGCTTCGGGCGTGCGGGTAACCCATGCATCTCGTTGATACGACGCTGTTTTATTCGCCGACCAGTGGCGGCGTCAAACGCTATCTCACGGCCAAGCATGCGTGGCTCGCCGCGCATACCTCGTGGGAACACACCGTCGTGGTTCCCGGCCGTGTGGATCAGATCCAGCGCGGCGGACTGTGCACGCTGTCGGGCTACCCGGTGCCCGGCACGTTCAATTACCGCCTGCCGCTCAATCCGCGCCGCTGGATGAGGCTGCTGGATGCGCTCGAGCCGACGCTCATCGAGGCAGGCGATGCGTTTCACCCCGCGTGGTGCGCCTGGCAGGTCGCACAGCGTCGCGGTATTCCGGTGGCGGGCTTCTATCATTCGAACGTGCCGCAGATCATCGGCCGCCGCGTCGGCGGCGCGCTCACCGAGCCGCTGATCGGCCGCTACGTGCGCTGGCTGTACGAGCGCTTCGATCTGGTGTTCGCTCCGAGCCGGCTGATGTGCGAGTACCTCAACGAGCTCGGCGTGCTGCAGGTAATGCACCAGCCGCTCGGCGTGGATACCGAGGTGTTCCATCCGCTGCGCCGCACGCTGGCGCTGCGCGAACGGCTCGACCTGCCGGCGCATGCACGCGTGCTGGTGTTCGCGGGTCGCTTCGCGGGCGAAAAGAATGTGCCGGTGCTGCTGCAGGCATTTGCGCGCCTCGGATCCCCGTACCACCTGCTGTTGATCGGCGGGGAGCGCGAGGCGCGCCCTGCCGCCAACGTCACCCTGCTGCCGTACCGGCGCGACAGCCTCGAGCTCGCCCGCTGGATCGCCTCCGCCGACGCGCTGGTACACGCGGGCACCAAGGAGACCTTCGGGCTGGTGATCCTGGAAGCCATGGCGTGCGGCCGCCCGGTGGTCGCAGCGCGCGCCGGCGCCTTTCCGGAGTTCGTCGACGAGAGCGTCGGGGTGCTCGCAGAGCCCAACAGCGCCGCGGGCATGGCGGAGGCGATTGCAGCGCTTTACGAGCGCGACATCGACGCGGTCGGCGCCAACGCCCGCGCCCGCGTGCTCAGGCAGTTCACCTGGAAGCGGGCGTTCCACGGACAGTTCGCAGCGTACGCTTCGCTCATCGGCGCGCGGCGGCTGCCGGTTGCGGAAGGCCAGATCATGGAGCTGAGCTCGCCCAGCTTGTAACGCTCAGCGCCGCAGCACGCGCAGCGCCGCGAGGCCCGCGCGGCTCGTGGCCAGGGTGAGCACCACTCTCCAGAATACGCGCTTGGCCAGCGGCACAGGTCGCGGCGGAATCGCGTGGTAGAACTGCGCAGCGATTTCGCGGTGCAGGTGCACGGCGGCGGCGGCGATCACCCATTCATGGGGCGGACTGACGATCCGATACTGTTGCGCGCCCAGACGCTCGACCACGGCACCCTCCAGTGCGTCGGGAAACCCGGCGGGCGCCGCGGCGCTGAAGGCGAGCGCGGTCCTCTCGCCGGGCCGATCGGGCGTGCCGCCGATCAGCGTGAGGCCGAGCGGAGCGGCCGCGCGCCGGCAGCTCACGCTGCCGCGGAACGTGACCAGCGGGTCAGGCATCGAACAGCGGCTCGCAGCAAACCTCGGTGGTGACCGAGTTCGCGATATAACACTCCTCCTGCGCGCGGTGGTGCAGCTGCATGATGACCTCGCGCGAGGGCAGCCGCTCGCCCGAGAAGCTGACGCGCGGCCGCAGTGTCACGCGCACCATGGCGGTCCTGCCGGCGGCGTTCTTGCCCATCACGCCGGCGGCATCGTCGCTGTAGCCATCCACGCGCCAGCCGCCGCTGGCGGCCAACGACAGGAACCACAGCATGTGGCAGCTCGAAAGCGCTGCGACCAGCGCCTCTTCCGGATCCACCGCTGCCTCGACCGACATCGGCACCCGCACTACCTGCGGCGAGGAAGACGCGGGAACCTCGACGCCGCCGTCGAAGCGCCAGGTGTGGGCGCGGCTGTAGCGGTTGTCGGTGAATGGTGCCGTGCCGCGCGCCCAGTGGATGCCGGCGTGGTATTCGTGCCCTGCCATTGTTTTAGCTCCGTGCCGTTGCCCGTGGGATTGTACGATAGCCAGGTGAGCTCCTCCGATCTGCAGCTGCGCCGCGACCTGACGCTGGCGCACGCCACCTCGCTGGTGGTCGGGATCATCATCGGCACCGGTATTTTCCTCAAATCCGCGAGCATGGCGCAGGCGGTGGGAACACCCGCGCTCGTGCTCGCCGCGTGGGTGGTCGCGGGCGTCGTCGCCATGCTAGGCGCCCTGTGTTTTGCCGAGCTCGGAGCGCTGCTGCCGCACGCCGGCGGGGAGTACGTGTACCTGCGGACCGCGTATGGCGAGATTCCGGGGTTCCTGTTCGCCTGCAACGCCTTCGTGCTGGGCGGAGCGGCCGTGGCCGCTTACGGCGCGGCGGTGGCGATCTTCATCTCTGACATCCACCCCTTAGGTCACGAGTGGCTCGCGCGCAGCGTGCACCTGTTCGGCATCGAGTACCGTTTCAGCTTCGGCGCGCGGCAGCTGCTGGCGGTGGCGGTCATCGCGGTGTTCGCCGCGATCAACTGCGCCGGCGTCATGTTCGGCGGGCGCGTGCAGTCCATCCTGACCGCGGCCAAGGTCGTGGCGATCCTGGGCGTCGCGGCCGGAGTGTTACTGTTTGGCAGCACGCGCGGAGCTGACAACCTCGCCGCGCCGGCGGGCAATGTCAGCGGTGGGGTGGCCGGCTTCGGCGCCGCGATGTTCTCGGCACTGTGGGCCTACAGCGGCTGGCAGTTCCTGCCGATGGCGGCGAGCGAAGTGCGCGAGCCGCAGCGCAACCTGCCACGCGCCATCGTCGGCGGCACGCTCCTGGTGCTGGCGCTGTATCTCACCATCAACACTGCCTACCTGTACGCGCTGCCGTTCTGGCAGGTGGCGAGCGCCAACTCCACCGCGTATCCCGAAGCGCCCTCGGTAGCCGCGCGCACGGTGCAGACTTTCCTCGGCGGGCGTGCCACGGGCATCGCGGCGCTCATCTTCCTGGTCTCGACCGTCGGTTCCCTGAACGGCGTCATCCTGAGCGCGGCGCGGGTCCCGTACGCCGCCGCGCGCGACGGGCTGTTCTTCGGCGCATTCGCACGATTGAGCCCGGCGAGCCGCGTGCCGGTCACCTCGCTGGTGCTGCTGGCCGTGTGGGGGGCGCTGCTGGCCGTGTCCGGAACCTTCGACCAGCTCACCAACATGGCGGTGATGTCGTACGCGCTCTTCTGGATCCCGGTGGCGCTCGCGGTCATCGTACTGCGGCGCAGACTGCCGCTCGAGCCACGCCCCTACCGGGTGCCAGGCTACCCGCTGGTGCCGGTGCTGTTTGCGCTGGTGATGGTGTGGATCGTCGTGAGCGCGTTGCTCTCAGCCCCGAAGGAGTCGATCGCCACGCTGGTGCTGATCCTCCTGGGCTTGCCGCTGTACCCGCTGTTCCGCCGCCGGCGGCGGCAGCCGCCGCCGCTCACTCAGACTCCAGCTCCCAGAGCGTGAGCGGCGCGCCGCGCCGCAACCAGAATCCCAGCCCGGCCTCGCGAAACTGGCGCTTAAGCTGCGAGCGATACCAGTGCGCGCTGCGCAGATGGACATTGGCATCGGTGCGTGTCGGGTCACAGTTGCGCTCGAAGTCCAGGCGGGTGAGCGCGCTGAAGTACAGCACCCCGCGGCACAGCCGGCCGAAGTTCGCCAGCGCCCGCTGCGCCGCGTGCGCATCCAGGTACTGCAGCACGTCGTAACAGATCACCAGGTCAAATGGCGCACGGGCACGGTACGCCTCGATCCGGCCGCGCTCCCAACCGTAGCGCCCGCACAGGTACTCGCTGCTCTCCAGTGCCACGTAGTGCGCGCGCGGCAGCAGCCGCCGCAGCGGCGTGCGCAGCAAGCCGGTGCCGCAGCCCGCTTCCAGGATGCGCCGCACCGGCAGTCCCGCGTGTTCGGTGAGCGCGGCAATGAGGCGCGCACGGGCCTGCATCTCGCGGCGCGTGGCGACCGCGGTGCGCGGATCGAAGTAGTAGCGCTGGTAGTACTCGCGGCCGAAATGCATCGCTAGCCCGCAGAGTGCGCGCGGGCGCCGAAGCGATCAAACACCCGCAGCACCGGCGGGTTGCGGTTGGCCGCATCACCGCGGCAGAACATTTCGGCGCTGCTGCCGAGCCGCGCGCCCAGAGCCGCGAGTGCGTCATGGTCCGAGGCGGCTCGCTCGCGCGCCAGCGCATCGATGAGCGCTGAATGGCTGCTGAATGGGTTGTAGTCGGTGAGCTCCTCGGGTTGGTTTGGCACTTCTGGTGACGCCGTGTTCACTTGATCTTCCGGGTGTGTACGCTGAAGGCCATTCCCGCGCGTTGCTCAGTAATATGTTCCCGCACCCGCGCGTGAACAATGCCCATGGAGGGCGGTGTTGCGCGCCGCCCCGGTGCCGGGGCGCGGGCAAGGCGGCATTTGCACTCCTCGTACCCCGCACTGCACACTGCGCGGCTCCGGTGCCAGCCGGTTAAGCACGAGGAGCGGATCCCATGAGGCGGACAGCGTGGATTGCAGGCGCCGGACTTGCGGTTACGGCCGCGGCAGCAGCGGCGTTAATGGCGGGGGAACCGCAATCCGGCAAGGCCCGGGGTGGCGGTGCCGCGGGCAAATTCACCCTCGCCAGTGCGGATATTTCCGAGGGCGGCAACATCGCCGACGCCCAGGTGTTCAACGGCTTCGGTTGCAAGGGCGGAAACATCTCCCCGGCGCTGTCCTGGAGCAACCCCCCCGCCGGCACCAGGAGCTTCGCTCTCCTGATGGACGATCCGGATGCGCCGACCGGCAGCGGCTGGTGGCATTGGGTCGTCTACAACATCCCCACCGGCCTGAGCTCGCTCCCCGCCGGCGCCGGCGACCCGCAGAAAAACCTGCTGCCCGCAGGCGCCGTGCAGGGGCGCACCGACTTTGGCAACCCCGGGTACGGCGGGCCGTGCCCGCCGCCTGGCAAGCAGCATCATTATTACCTGCGGCTGTACGCGCTGAAGGTGGCAAAGCTCGAAGTGCCTGCAGATGCGACCGCCGCCTACGTCGGCTTCACTGTGCACATGCACTCGCTGGCGAAGACCGAGCTCATGGGTGTGTATGGCCGCTAATCGTCCGCGCGAGCGCCGCCCGGCGATATGGCCGTGGCTGCTGATGCCGGCGATCGTGCTGGTGGTGTTTTACGCCCTCTTCAAAGTACACCAGCACCCCAGAGGCCCTGCCGCGGCACCGCCGGCGCCGGCGGCGAGCACGGCCGGCGGGAGCTGAGGGCTCGTGCCGCGCCCTCATCGGCGAACGCCTGGCCCTACGGCCGCCGCATCCCGAGAGCGTGCCCCGAGAGTCGGCTTTGTCAGCCTCGGCTGCCCCAAGGCGCTGGTGGACTCTGAGCGCATCCTCACGCAGCTGCGGGCCGAGGGGTACGAGGTCGCACCGACCTATGAGGCCGCCGACGTCGTCGTGGTCAACACCTGCGGCTTTATCGATGCGGCAGTCGATGAATCACTCGATGCGATCGGCGAAGCGCTCGAGCACAACGGCCGCGTGATCGTGACCGGCTGTCTGGGCGCGAGGCCCGAACGGATCCTCGAGCGCCACCCGCGTGTGTTGAAGGTGACCGGACCGCACGCCTACCAGGAGGTCATCGGCGCGGTGCACGAGCACCTGCCGCCGCGGCATGATCCGTTCTTCGATCTGTTGCCGCCCCAGGCAGTGCGGCTCACGCCGCGGCATTACGCGTATCTGAAGATCGCCGAAGGCTGCAACAACAAGTGCAGCTTCTGCATCATCCCGGCCCTGCGCGGCCGGCTCGTGAGCCGCAGCATCGACGATGTGCTGCGCGAGGCGGAGCGGCTGGTGGCGGCCGGAGTGAAGGAGCTGCTGGTCATCTCGCAGGACACCAGCGCCTACGGCGCAGACATCCGCTACGCGCCCGGCGCGTGGCGCGGGGCGAATTATCAGACCCGCTTCATCGACCTCGCCCGCGGCCTCGCGGAGCTGGGAGCGTGGGTGCGCCTGCACTACGTGTATCCCTATCCGCACGTCGACGAGGTGATCGCGCTGATGGCTGCGCGGCGCGTGCTGCCGTATCTGGATGTCCCGTTTCAGCACGGCAGCCCCTCGGTGCTGAAGCGCATGCGGCGCCCCGCCCACTCGGAAAATACACTGGCACGCATCCGTGCCTGGCGCACACAGTGCCCGGATCTCACCATCCGCAGCACCTTCATCGTGGGCTTCCCCGGCGAGACGGAGGCCGAATTCACGCAGCTCCTGTCGTGGCTCGATGAAGCGCAGCTCGATCGCGTGGGCTGCTTCAAGTACTCGCCGGTGGAGGGCGCGGCAGCAAATGCGCTCCCCGACCACGTGGCGCCGCAGCTGCAGGAGGAGCGCTACGCGCGCTTCATGGAGCGCGCAGCCGCGATCAGCAGGCGGCGGCTCACGCAGCGGGTCGGCACGCGCATGCGGGTACTGGTGGATTCAGTGGCCGACGGTACCGCGGTGGCTCGTAGCGAAGCAGACGCACCGCAGATCGACGGCGTGGTGCGGATCGAAAATGCCGGCAGCTTGCGCGCCGGTGACTGGGCCGAGGTGCAGATCGTGGCTGCCGATGCCTACGATCTCACCGGCCGCCTCGCTTAAGCCGTGAGGCGGCCGGCGCAGACCGTCAATTCAGCCCGCAGACATGCCGAGGGATTTCATGATCTCGGCGGCTTTGTCCTTCACGGCCTGGGCCTTGGTCACGGCCGTGGTGAAGTCCCCCGAGGAGGCAGCGCTCGAGGCATCGCTCCACATCGACTTGAGTGAATCCACGCCCGATTTGGCCGAAGCCAGGCTGTCCTTGGTGACGCCCTTGGGCAGGTGGTGCGATTTCGACAGGGCATCGACGCGGCTCTGGATCGAATCGACCGTCTTGGGCACTTCGGCGCTGATCGGACCCCAGGCGTCTTTCGCCTTGGCAAGAGCCGCTTCGGCATCGGCTTTCTTGGCCTCCGCCGCGTCCTTCATGGCGCTGATCGCGGAGTTGAGGGTCGGCGCCCCCGTCAGCACGGCCTTGTAGTCACCCTTGGCGAGACTGTCCTTGAGCCCCGTGAGCTGCGACTCAACCGCCTGCAGCTGATCCGGGGCGTACTTCTGCGCGGAGTCGCGCACGGCGGCCAGCGCCGTTTCTGCGCCCGCCACCGCCTGCTCGGCGGGTGCCTTCTGGTTGGCACAGCCAACAACGAGCACGGCCGCCAGGGTCGCCAGCAGCCAAACAGATTGCTTCTTCATCTGAGATCCTCTCTTTCGGTGTTCTTGGCACGCCACATGGAGCCGCGGGGACCGGACCGCGGCTGCTGCGTTAAGTCAAAGAGTAACACGAAGCGCCCGCCGCGCCACCCTGGGGGACGAGGTGGCGCCTTACTCCGTAACTGGTTGATTTGGAGTGATGCGTTCGCCCCGTACCGCATCATCGACGCTCGAGTAGTCGAGCGCCGCCGCGCCCAGGTGTGCGAGCTTCGCGCGCGCCAGGGCATCGCGCGCCAGCTCCTTCAACCGGGCCACGCGAAACTCGCGCCCGTGTGCCTTAAGCCAGGAGCAGAACTCCTCGAGCGCCTCGAGCGCGGTGCTGTCGAGGTCGGGTGATTCCTCGAGGCTCAGTATGATGAGTCTCGCGTCCGGCTGCGCCAGCACCCGCCGCCGCGCCTGCGCCAGCAGCGGGTCGGCGTTGGCGAAGAACAGTCGCTCATCGGGCCGCAGGATGAGCATGCCGGGCACGGTCACGGCGTCCGGAAAGCGCGCGACGCTGACGTAATCATGCGCACCGACGCGGCCAAGCACCGACAGGCGCGGACTGGCGAGCGACTTCAGGAGTCTGGCCAGACTGAACGCGATCCCCGCCAGCAGGCCGTTCAACACACCCAGGATCATGACCGCCAGCACCGCCGAGACGACCTCCAGCCGATCGCGGTGCCAGCGGAAATAGTTGCGGAACACGCTGATGTGCAGCGACTTGCTCAGGGCGTGGATGACGATCGCCGCCAGCGCGGGCTGCGGGATGCGCTCGATCCACCTGAGGAACAGCAGCACCAGCACGAGCACGATGCCCGCCGCGAACAGACCGGCGTAACGCGACTGGGCGCCGGCGGCGGCGTTTGCTGAGGTGCCGGAATAGCCCGCGCCGACCGGCGTTCCCTGGAACAGGCCGCACAGGATGTTGGCTGCGCCGAGGGCGAGCAGGTCGCGGTTCGGCTGCACCTCCTGGTCGTACTTGAGCGCGTAGGTACGGATCGAGCCGTAGGACTCGGCGTACAGGATGAACATCAATGCGAGCGAGAATTCGGTGAGCGGCAGCCAGCGTGTGCCGGAGGGCAACGCGAATGCGGGCATGCCGAGCGCGAGGTGAACCGGCCCGGTGAGCGTCACGCCGTGCGCGGCGAGCCACGAGGATGCGAGGATGCTGGTGACGATCACCACCAGCGCGGCAGGCAGGCGCGGTATGCGCTCGAGCACGAACAGCCCGGCGAGCGCCACCAGGCCGCAGCCCAGGCTCGGCAAGTGCCAGACTGCGTAGCCGCGCGCGATCTCGGCAACCAGCAGCAAGAAGTCCGTGCTGTGGGTGTGCATGTCCACCAGGTGCGGCCATTGCTTGACCGCGATCACGAGCGCGAGGCCAAAGGCATAGCCGCGCAGTACCGGGCGCGCGATCAGATTCGACATCGCGCCGAGGCGCAGGCCCCCAGCGAGGGTGAAAGCGATGCCGGCGCCGAGCACCAGGATCGAAGCGAGCGCCAGGCGTTGCACCGGGTCGCTGCCGCCGAGCGTGACGGTCGCGGACGCCAGCACGGCGGCGGAGGAGGAGGTCGCGGTGACGATGGCGACGTGGCTGCCGCCGATGAGACCGTAGCAGAGCAGCCCCGCAAACAGCGCGATCACGCCCGCCTGCGGCGGCAGATTGGCAACCCCCGAGTAGGCCACCGCTTCGGGCAACAAGAGTCCCGCAATCGACAGGCCGGCGAGTACGTCCGCGGTCGAGGTTCTTGTTGTCATTTGGCCCGACATCGTATCGCAAAGGGGCCGGGGCACGGCCTGGACTGGCCGGCAGACAGCCTCAGGTTTTCAGCTTGTAACCGGTCCTGAAGATCCACCACACGGTGGCGAGGCACAGCGCAAGGAAACCCACAGTCACGCCGAGGCTGAGCGCGACATTGACATCGGAGATACCGTAGAAACTCCAGCGAAACCCGCTGATCAGATAGACCACCGGATTGAACAGCGTGAGCTTCTGCCAGATCGGCGGCAGCATGCTGATCGAGTAGAACGCGCCGCCGAGAAACGTCAGCGGGGTAACGATCATCAACGGTACGACTTGCAGCTTCTGGAAATCGTCGGCCCACAAGCCAATGATGAAACCGAACAGGCTGAAGGTAATGGACGTAAGCATGAGGAAGGCCGTCATCCATGCCGGATGTGCGATCCCGTACGGCACGAACAAGCGCGCGGTGACGAGAATCAGAATACCGAGCACGACCGACTTGGTCGCGGCGGCGCCGACGTAGCCGATCACGGCCTCGATGTAGGACACCGGAGCGGAGAGTAATTCGAAGATTGTGCCCGACCATTTCGGCAGATAGATGCCGAACGAGGCGTTGGAGATGCTTTCGTTGAGCAGCGACAGCATGATCAGGCCCGGAATGATGAAGGCGCCGTAGCTAACACCGCCAACCTCGCCCATGCGCGAACCGATCGCTGCGCCGAACACAATGAAGTAAAGCGAGGTGGATAGCACCGGCGAGGCGATACTTTGGGTCAGCGTGCGGAACGCGCGCGCCATCTCGAAGCGATAGATCGCACGGATCGCATGCAGGTTCATGGCTGCGCCCTCACCAGATTGACAAAGATCTCTTCCAGCGAGGTTTCGCTCGAATGCAGATCTTTGAAGTCGATGCCGTGCTCGTTCAGTCTTCGCAGCAGCGCCGCGATACCGGTTTCATCGCCCTGGGTGTCGAACGTGTAGACCAGTGTGTGGCCGCTTTCGGACAACTCGAGCGGATAGTCGGCGAGTTCCTCCGGAATACGCGCCAGCGAATTCTGCAAATGCAAGGTTAGCTTCTTCTTGCCAAGCTTACGCATCAGCTCGGTCTTGTCCTCGACCACGATCAGTTCGCCCTTGCTGATCACGCCGATGCGATCGGCCATATCTTCGGCCTCCTGGATGTAGTGTGTGGTGAGAATGATCGTCACGCCGCGCGCGCGCAGGCCGGACACCATCTGCCACATGTCGTGGCGAAGCTCCACGTCGACGCCGGCAGTGGGTTCATCGAGGAACAGAATGGTGGGCTCGTGCGAGAGCGCCTTGGCGATCAGCACACGCCGCTTCATGCCGCCGGACAGGGTCATGATCTTGGCGTCTTTCTTATCCCACAGCGACAGATCGCGCAGCACTTTCTCGAGGTAGGCGGGGCTCGGCGACTTGCCGAACAGGCCGCGGCTGAAGTTGACTGTCGCCCACACCGTTTCGAAGGTGTCGGTGTGCAGTTCCTGCGGAACCATGCCGATCTTTGAGCGCGCGGCGCGATAGTCGCGGATGATGTCGTGACCGTCCGCGACAACGCGGCCCTCGGTCGCGTTGACGATCCCGCAGATGATGCCGATCAGCGTCGTCTTGCCGGCGCCGTTCGGACCCAGGAGGGCAAAGATTTCTCCGCGGTGGATCGTCAAGTCGATGCGTTTCAGGGCCCGAAATCCGCTGGCGTAGGTCTTGCTTACGCCGGAAATGGACACGATCGGCTGAGAGGCTGGCTGCATTGAGTTCTCCGCTTGAAGGCGCGCGGCAGTTTTCCTATTCTAGTCTGCTGTCATGGCCGGTCTGCCTTATGAATGATCGCCTCTCGCTGGTGCGCGAGCTTGCGCACGAACTGCGCGACGCTCTCAGTCCGATTCGGTCTGCGATCGACCTGTTACGGTTGCGGAATTTCGACGCCGACGTCAGCAGGCACACGGCGGAGACGGTCGACCGCGGACTCGACTGCGCGCTGGCGGCGGTCGATGCCTTCGTCATCGCCGATCAATGCGAGAGCGGCACATTGTCGATCATCGCCGCGCCCACTTCTCTGGATCAGATCATCGAATCGGCGCGCACGGCGCTCGCGCCGCTACTCATGGGGCGCTCGCAGCGCTGCGAGTTCGCACCCTCACACCCTGGTATCGAGGTGATGGCCGATGCCGCAAAGTCGCTGCAGGTCATCACCGCGATGCTGGAGCAGGCGAGCGCGGTGGCGCCGCCGCGCAGCGCGATCGAAGTGCAGGCGGCTGCGGCAGATTCGGGGCCGGAGATCCGCGTGCGTTTTTTCATCGACACGCCAACGGTCGTTGGCGAGGACTGGTTCGAGAGCTACCGCCGCCGCCCCCGAGGAAGCCGTATGGCACTGCGCACGGCTCGCCGCGTCATGGCGTTGCAGCATGGAAGCCTGCAGCTGACGCTGCACTCTCCTGGCGCGGGCGAGTTGGTGGCTACGTTCGCACCTGCCGATGCCGCGCGCTTACCTGCGCGTTCCAGCAGCGCGCGGGGTGTCCGCGCGAGCGCGGCTGCTCCGGCCATTCCTGTCCCCCGACCCTCGCGCACACGCATTCTGATCGTCGAAGACAGCAAGGAAGTACGGGTCATCTACCGCGAAGCGCTGGTGGCACTGGGTTACTCAGTGACGGAAGCGGTCGATGCAGAAGAGGCGCTGCGCGCCACGGCCGACGCCGCGCCCGATGTGGCGTTAATCGACATTCATCTGCCCGGGATGAACGGCTATCGGCTCGCTCAGGCCCTCAAGGCGCGGGCGCGCAGCAGCATGCGGCTGGTGATGTTGAGCGGCATGACACTGGATGACACGACGCTGAGCCTGTCGCGCAATGCCGGCTTCGACGATTGCATCGACAAGGCGGCAGGTCCGAAAGCCTTGCACGCGCTGCTGCAGGCGCCAGCCGCGTCGGAGGGCCCCGCGGCTATTCGACGGTAACGCTCTTCGCGAGGTTGCGCGGCTGATCGACGTCGGTGCCCCGGAGAATCGCCGCGTGGTAGGCGAGCAGTTGCAGCGGGATGGTGTACACCACCGGCGCCTGCACGTAAGTGACGTGCCGCGGCATCTCGATGACGGTGACGCCGTCGCTCGAGCGGATGCCCGACTCAGGATCGGCGAACACGATGAGCTCGCCACCGCGTGCGCGTACTTCCATGAGATTTGATTTGAGCTTCTCCAGCAGATCGTTGTTGGGCGCGACTGCCACCACCGGCATGTCGGCGTCCACCAGCGCCAGCGGCCCGTGCTTCAGCTCCCCGGCCGGATAGCCTTCCGCGTGAATGTAGGAAATCTCCTTGAGCTTCAGCGCGCCTTCCATGGCGATGGGGTAGAGCGCACCACGCCCGAGGAATAGCGCGTGGTGCTTAGCGGCGAAGCGCTCCGCCAGGCGGTGAATGACCGGATCGAGTTCCAGGGTCTTCTCGACCAGCGCCGGCAGCTCGATCAGGCGCGTGACAAGGTCGCGCTCGCGCTCGGCGTCCGCGCCACGGTGCCTGGCGAGCGCGATCACCAGCATGCCGAGCGCGGCGAGCTGGGTCGTGAACGCCTTGGTGGAGGCCACACCGATCTCAGGTCCCGCGCGCGTCAGCATGACGAGCTCCGACTCGCGCACCAGTGAGCTCTCGGGGACGTTGCAGATGGCGAGCGAGGAGAGGTAGCTGGACTGGCAGGCGAGTCGCAGCGCGGCCAGCGTGTCCGCGGTCTCGCCCGATTGCGAGATGGTCACGAACAGCGAATTGGCCGGCACCAGCGGGCTGCGATAGCGATACTCGCTGGCGATATCCACCGAGCAAGGAACCTTGCAGATCTGTTCGATGAAGTAGCGGGCGACCGCGGCGGCGTGGAAGCTGGTACCGCAGGCCACGATGTGCACGTTCTGGGTGCGCCGGAACACTTCCGTGGCGGTCGGACCGAACGCCGCTTCCAGGAGGCGCCCGTTCGCGACCCGCTCCTGCAGGGTATTGGCGATGGCGCGCGGCTGCTCGTGGATCTCCTTCAGCATGAAGTGCCGGTACGGGCCCCGCTCGGCGGCATCCGCCGACAGCTCGCTCTCGCGGACCGGGCGCTCCACGGTGTTGCCGTTGCGGTCGATGATGCGCACGGCCTGGCGCCTGACTTCAGCGACGTCGCCTTCCTGCAGGAAAATGAAGCGCCGCGTGACCGGCAGCAACGCCGCCACGTCCGAGGCCACGAAATTCTCATCGACGCCGAGGCCGACCACCACCGGACACCCCTCGCGCGCCAGAATCAGCCGTTCGGGTTCGTGCTCACTCACCACCACCAGGGCGTAAGCGCCTTCGAGCTCGGCCACGGTGGCGCGCACTGCCTTGAACAGATCCTGCACGCTCTGCAGGTGGTAATGGATGCGGTGCGCTATCACCTCGGTGTCCGTTTCAGAGGAGAAGCGATAGCCGCGGCGCTCGAGATCGGCGCGCAGCGCCTCGTGGTTCTCGATGATGCCGTTGTGCACGATGGCGAGCCCGTCGCGCGAGATATGCGGGTGGGCGTTGCGCTCGCTCGGCACCCCGTGCGTGGCCCAGCGCGTGTGTGCGATGCCGATCTTGCCGGCGGTGGGTGTCTGCGCGAGCGCATCATCGAGCATGCGCACTTTCCCGACCGTGCGCAGGCGCGTCAGATGCTTCGAGCCGTTGAGGACCGCAAGACCTGCCGAATCGTAGCCGCGATATTCGAGTCGCCGCAGTCCCTCCATCAGGACGGGGACGATATCGCGTTCGGCGATCGCTCCAACGATTCCGCACATGGCTTCTTGCCCTCAGCCCGCCGTAGGCTGCAAGTGTGCCTGAACCGGGCGGAAAAGGCTGATTTCACTCACGAAAGCCGTGATCAAGGTCGCGCCTGGAACATAATGACGGTCACAGATCTGCAAGCTGGCGCAGTCGGCGGTGCCTACAGGCACGTTGCAGCGCGGCAGCGAATTTACTTCTTGTCTTTCGTCGGCCGGCGCCAGCCCTCGACGGTCGCCTGCCGCACACGCGCCACCGTGAGTTTTCCCGCCGGCACGGCGCGCGTCACGGTGGAGCCGGCGGCAATGGTGGCGCCCGCACCCACAGTGATGGGCGCGACCAGCACGCTGTTGGAGCCGGTGTGCACGTCGTCTTCGATGAGGGTGCGGTGCTTGTTGGCGCCGTCGTAGTTGGCGATGATGGTGCCGGCGCCGAGGTTCACGCGCTCACCCACCCGCGCATCACCCACGTAGGCGAGGTGGTTCGCTTTCGAGCCCGCGCCCAGGTGCGAGTTCTTTACCTCGACGAAGTTGCCGATGTGCACGCCGCTTGCGAGCGTGGCGGCCGGCCGGAAGCGCGCGAACGGGCCGATGTTGCAACCGGGACCGATGAGCGCGCCGTCGATGACGCAATGCGGAAACACCTGCGTGTCGGCGCCGATCTCGCTGTTGCGGATCACACAGCCCGGCCCCAGGCGTACCCGGTCACCGAGCACCACGCGGCCCTCGAGCACCACGTTCACGTCGATGAACACGTCGGTGCCATGGGTCACGGTGCCACGTACGTCGAGGCGCGCCGGATCGGCGAGCGTGACACCGGCGAGCAGCAGCTCGCACCCGGTCTGCGCGCGCCATACGCTTTCCAACTGTGCCAGTTGTGCCTTGTCGTTCACCCCCAGCACCTCGCTGACCCGCGCCGCGATCAGCGGCTGGACCGCGATCTTCTCCTTCACCGCCATGGCGATGACGTCGGTGAGGTAGTACTCGCCCTGCGAGTTGTCCGGCTTCACTCGCCCGAGCCAGCCTCTCAGCAGCTGCGCGGGGCAGGCCAGCAACCCGGTGTTGCATTCGCGGATCGCAAGCTCGCGGCGCGTCGCGTCCTTCTCCTCGATGATCCTCTGCACCAGACCGCGGGCACTGCGCACGATGCGGCCGTAGCCTCGAGGATCGTCCGCTCTCATGGTGAGCAGACTCACTCGCCGCGGCCCGGCGAGCTGCAGCAGCTCAGCGAGGGTGCTGCGGCTGATGAGCGGCACGTCTCCATAGAGCACCAGCACCAGGTGTGCGTCCGGTATGTGCTGCATGGCCTGGCGGACGGCGTGCCCGGTGCCTAAGCGCTCGGCCTGCAGTGTCCAGGAGACCGGCTCATCGTTCAGCGCGGCGCGCACCCGTTCGCCCCCGTGTCCGTACACCACCTGGATGGCGGCGGGTGCGAGCGTGCGCGCCGTGTCGATCACGTGCTTAAGAAGCGGCCGGCCGGCGAGCGGCTGCAGCACTTTGGGAAGTGCTGATTTCATGCGCTTGCCCTCGCCTGCGGCGAGGATCACGACGGACAGCGGGGCCGGGGAGGCTGCGCGTCCGGCGGTGCGGCGCGTAGCGGGGCTGTTACGCATGGGCGGAATTGTACTCACCGTTCTACGGTCAATGCGTGCTGATCGTGCCCCGGCCGGCCCGCTGGCAGCTGTGCGAGCTTGCGGCGCATGAGCGGCCCCACGTACAGCTGGGGGTTGGAGTGCACCTGGTGCTCGGCGTCTTCGCGCCGTGCCACCAGAGCCGCGGCCTTCTTGAACGCCTCCTCCAGCGAGCCGCTGCCCGGGAGCGACTCCTTGAGGAAGGCCTGGCCGAACCAGGTGAGCTGTCGGTCGTCCTCACAGCCGAAGGAACTGTGCGTGGCATCGGACGCGGTAATGATCGCCGTCGTGTCGCTCTTGAGCTCGTCGATGAATACTCCCGCGTAGCAGGCTGACACCACCAGCACGCGCCACCTGATGGCCGAATCCTCCAGTGCCTGGCGCAGATCGGCAGGTGCCAGCTGCGCGAGCGGCAGCGAGCCGTTTTCGACCGCAAGGCCGTCCTCCGAACCGTGCGAGGTGAGAAACAGCACCAGCACATCCTCATCCGGATTCATGCGCGAGGCGAGCACCTTGAGCGTCTGGGCGAGCCCGGAGAGGCTCGCCAGCGGATACGAATCGCGGTCCTCGACGTCGTTCACCAGCAGAACCGAGCGCTCCCCGGAACCGAAGCGCTCGGCGAACACCTGGCTGGCAAACAGCGCCTCGCGCCTGAACACCGCCTGATCGCCATCGCCCGCAAAACCGACGAAGTAGACACCCGCCTTGCCGGGCTGCGCCGGGCGCACGCGCATGACCGCCGCGGCGATCTGCGCCGGCTGATCGTAAAACAGTGCTTCCGCGTCCGGTGCGTCATCGGCGTCCCGGGCCTGCTCCGGCTCTTCTGCCACCCACAGACGCGTGTCGAGGTTGAGCAGCCCGATCACCCCCGGCGAGGCGAGCAGTAGCACGAGAGCGGTGAGCGCCGCGCGCGTGCGCACCGGGCCGTAAGCCGCACCCAGGACGCGCACGCACAGGAACGCCAGATAGATGAGAGCCACGAGCAGCGCTGCGATCGGCCGCGCCTGCACCGGCGTGCGGTCGCACGCCAGCCAGAAGATCGTGAGCACGAACGGTGAGACAGACAGCGCCGGCACCAGCAGGGCGCGCGTGTCGGCCGCGCGGCTGTGCACGCGCGCCACGACGGCGCAGGCGCCGAGCGCGAGCAGCAGGTAGCAGGCCCAGCCAAACAACCCATCGAGGGCGAGCGGCGCATGCGCCTCGGCGTGCAGCGCGTCGAGCGCGGCCCAGACGGCGAGGTTGACGATCAGGAGCGCGAGCAGCTGGTCGAAGCTCACGACAAAGCGCGGCGGCCAGCGTCGTCGCAATATCAGCAGCGCGACACCGCCGCTGAGGTTGCGGGCAAGCCCCGCGAGCAGCCGCGGCGGCGCCGCGGCGGACGCTGCCGGTGAAAGGACAGGATGATCCGGTGACGGGTCCAGCGATCAGCCCCGCAATTTTCGCAGGCGCTCGAGGACTTTCAGCTGCGCCGCGGCGCGCGCGAGCTCGGCCAGCGCCTCGGCCTGCGTGATGTGCCCGGCCTTGTCCCGCAGAGCATCCTCGGCGCGCTGCTTGGCGGCGAGCGCCGCCGCCTCATCAATGTCCTTGGCGCGCAGCGCGGTGTCCGCGAGCACCGTGACCTTGGTGGGTTGCACCTCGAGTGCTCCGCCGCCAACGAAAAAGAAATGCTCCTCGCCGTCGGGTGTCTGCACGCGCACTTCGCCGGCCTTCAGCAGCGACAGGAGCGGTGCGTGGCGCGGGGTGATGCCTACCTCCCCCTGGGACGCCGGCGCGAACACCATGGTGGCGGGACCGGAAAAGATCTCGCCTTCGGCGCTCACGATGTCGACATGAATGGTCGGTGTGCTCACTGCAGCGTCTTCGCCTTGGCGACTGCCTCGTCGATCGAGCCGACCATGTAGAAGGCCTGCTCGGGAAGTGCGTCGAACTCGCCGCTGATGATGCCCTTGAAGCCGCGGATGGTGTCCTTCAGCGGGACGATCTTGCCGTCCTGGCCGGTGAATACCTTGGCGACGTTGAAGGGCTGCGACAGGAAACGCTGCACCTTGCGGGCGCGGTACACGGTGAGCTTGTCCTCCTCCGACAACTCGTCCATCCCCAGGATCGCGATGATGTCCTGCAGCTCCTTATAGCGCTGCAGCACCGCCTGCACGCCGCGCGCGGTATTGTAGTGCTCCTCGCCCACCACCAGCGGGTCGAGCTGGCGACTGGTGGAATCGAGCGGATCGACCGCCGGGTAGATGCCGAGCGAGGCGATCTGGCGCGACAACACCACGGTGGCATCCAGGTGGGCGAAAGTCGTGGCGGGTGACGGGTCGGTCAGATCGTCCGCCGGCACGTACACCGCCTGGAGGCTGGTGATCGACCGGCCCCGGGTCGACGTGATCCGCTCCTG
>DASWUP010000222.1:0-1735 GCA_036401635.1 Steroidobacteraceae bacterium | reverse complement strand
CGTCGCGCGGTCGAGGGTCGGGTGAGCGCCGATGCGGACGTTCGCGCGGCCTTTGAGCGCGTCTCGCGCAGCTACCACCTGGTGCGCGACGAAGTGGACCGGTCCGCGAGCCGCGTGGCCCGAGCGGATTTAAGGCCGGTGACCGAATCGTATCTGGATGTGGAACGCGCGATGGGCGGTTATCCGGATCGCCGCGACCGCGATTACCGGGTTTCCGAAAGACGATAGGTCTTAGATCCTCAGCGCGGATTAAAGCGCGCACTGACAGGGTCTCCTTCAGCGAACGGGAGGCCTATGCAGTGATTTATATCTGATAATCAATAAGTTAATGCACGCCTAGCGCCCCTGCTCGCCGCGCACCCCGGCTACGGGCCCGGCGTACTTCATCGGCTATAATCCCGCTCCAACGCACGCCCCGCAGGTGGCCGCATCCGGCTCGACCGATGCGCACGGCACGCGCGAAAGTGGCGGAACTGGCAGACGCGCTGGACTTAGAATCCAGTGGGGAAACCCGTGAGAGTTCGAGTCTCTCCTTTCGCACCAGTTCTCCCTGGCTTCACTTAGGTAAATTGATGGAAGTCTCTTTGTCTGACACGGGCGGCCTTTCGCGGCGTCTCGAAGTGGCGGTGCCCGCCACCGAGGTGGCCAAGGAAGTGCAGCAGCGCCTGAAGCGCCTGTCACGCACGGCGCGCCTGAAGGGCTTTCGCCCCGGCAAGGCGCCGCTTGCGGTCATCACCAAGCAGTTTGGCGAGCAGGTGCGCGCGGAGGTGCTGAGCGACCTGGTGCGCAGCTCCTTTGCGCAAGCCGTGAGCCAGGAAAAGCTCCGGCCCGCCAGCGGGCCGCGCATCGAGCCGATCGCGATGGGGCCGGAGACGGATCTGAAATATGCCGCCCATTTTGAGGTGCTGCCCGAGGTTCGCGTTAACCCGCCGGAGGGCCTTGCCATCGAGCGCCCGGCCGCGGCGGTGTCCGAGACGGACGTGGACGCCATGATCGAGAACATGCGCCAGCAGCGGCCGGTGTTCACGCCCGTGGAACGGGCGGCACGCAACACCGATCGCGTGGTCCTCGACTACCAGGCGCGTATTGGCGGCAAGCCCTTCGAAGGCAGCGATCTCACCGACGTGAGGATCGTTCTGGGCACGCACCAGGCGATGCCCGAGCTGGAACAGGGCCTGCAGGGGGCGCGCGCTGGCGAGCAGCGCATCGTGAACGCGGTGTTCGCCGCCACTCACCCGAACAAGAAGCTCGCCGGCCAGTCCGCTGAACTGCATCTCTCCATTAAGGCGGTCGAAGAGCACTCCCTTCCGGCGGTAGACGACGAATTCTTTCGTGCCTACGGTGTCGAACAAGGCGGGATTGCGGAAATGCGCGCTGAGGTTCGCAAGAGCATGGAGCGGGAGCTTGCTGATGTGATTCGCAGCCGCGTGCGCGTGCAGGCGCTCGATGCGCTCTACAAGGACAACCCCGTCGACGTGCCGCGCGCTCTCATCGACGAGCAGGTGCAGCAGCTGCAGCTCGATACCGCGCGGCGCCTCGGGATACGCGAGGTGAGCGGCTTGCCGCCGCGTGAGGCCTTCGAAGAGCCGGCGCGCCGGCGCGTGGCGCTCGGCCTGCTGGTCGCGCAGATTGTTCACGCGCAGGGGCTGAAGGCGGACCGCGAGCGCGTGCAGGCGCGGGTCAGCGAACTCGTGGAGGGTTACCCCAATCCGGAGGAGGCGCGGCGCGCGTACCA
>DASWUP010000221.1:0-2107 GCA_036401635.1 Steroidobacteraceae bacterium | reverse complement strand
ATCTGAAATCGCTCAAGGCGATTGCGAACCAGGTGCCGCAACCCATCCCTGCGAAGTGATGCCACCTAGCGCTTGGAAATCTGATCGAATACACCGCCGTCCCCGAAGTGCGTGCTCTGCGCCTGCGCCCAGCCGCCAAAGTCGGCAATCGTGGCAAGCCGCAGCTGCGGAAAGCGCGCCGCATAGCGCGCGGCAACCTCCGGATCCCGCGGCCGGTAGTAGTGCCGGGCGATGATCTCCTGCGCTTCCTTGCTGTACAGATACCCGAGGTACGCCATTGCCACCTCGCGCGTGCCGCGCCGCAAGGCCACCTTATCGACCACCGCCACGGGCGGCTCGGCGAGAATGCTCATCGAGGGCACCACCATCTCGAGCTTGTCCGCGCCGAGTTCGCGCACCGCGAGCAGCGCCTCGTTCTCCCAGGATACCAACACATCCCCGAGTCCGCGCTGCACGAACGTGGTGGTCGAGCCGCGGGCGCCGGTGTCGAGCACCGGCACGTTCTGGTAGAGCCGGCGCACGAATTCCCGCGCGCTTGCCTCATCCCCTCCCGGCTGCGCGCGGGCCCAGGTCCAGGCGGCCAGATAGTTCCAGCGTGCGCCGCCCGATGTCTTGGGGTTGGGCGTAATGACCGACACGCCGGACCGCCCGAGATCGCCCCAGTCGTGAACGGCTTTCGGGTTCCCCTTGCGGACCAGGAACACGATGGTGGAGGTATAGGGCGAACTGTTGTCGGGCAGCAGGGTTTGCCAGTTCAGCGGCAGCAGCTTCCCCGTGGTGGCGATCGCGTCGATATCCGCCGCCAGGGCCAGGGTCACCACATCCGCAGCCAACCCATCGATCACCGAGCGTGCCTGCTTGCTCGAGCCGCCGTGCGACTGATCAACCCGTACCTCCTGGCCAGTCTTCGCCTTCCAGTACTTGGCGAACGCCGCGTTGAAATCCACGTACAGCTCGCGCGTCGGGTCGTAGGAGACGTTCAGCAGCGTCACGCGCGTCGCGCTCGTTGAGGACCCAGACCGACCCTGACAGGAGGCGAGCCCCGTGAGAGCGAGAGCGCAGACGGAGAGAAACGCCGCCGCGCGTCGCAGCCGGTAAGTTGATGGCATCACGGAATGCTAGCCGTGGTTAGGTCCGATGTCAGTCGGACTGAGGTAACAGCGCGGTTACGCCGTACCCCAGCGCACGCAGCAGGTGCGGCTCGAGCGCACGCGCGCAGGCGCTGACAGTGCGAGGTCCGCCGAGCTTCGCCAGCTGCGTCATCTGCAGACCCTGGTAGCCACAGGGATTGATGCGGCGGAAGGGTTCCAGATCAAGGGCCACATTCACGGCGAGGCCATGATAGCTGCCGCCCCGGCGCACACGCACGCCGACGCTCGCGAGCTTGCGCCCCTCCACGTACACACCGGGGGCGCTGCGCCGGCACTCGGCGCTGATGCCAAACTGCGCCGCCAGGTCAATGACGCTGCGCTCGAGCGCCGTGACGAACGCACGGATCCCGAGCCCCGCGCGCTTGAGATCTACCAGCGGGTACACCACCAGCTGTCCCGGGCCGTGATAGGTCACCTGGCCCCCGCGGTCGACGTGTACCACCGGGATATCGCCGGGCGCCAACAGGTGCGCGCGGCTGGCGTTCATTCCAAGGGTAAAAACCGGCGGGTGCTCGAGAAACCAGATCTGATCGGGTGTGGCCGCGGCGCGCTCCTCGGTAAAGCGCTGCATCGCCCGCCAGGTCGGCTCGTACTCGACCAGTCCCAGACGCCGGATCACGGGAACGGGCACTTCCCCGCCCGCAACAGGCGCGTGCGCTGCGCACGCAGCAACCGTGCCGCCCAGGGTCATGTCGCCAGCCGCCGGTTGTCCAGGCCGGCGTTGTTGCGGTTGAGGGCCTGCTCGGCGCGATAGCTCGAGCGCACCAGCGGCCCCGACACGCATTCGAGGAAACCGCGCGCCAGAGCCTGCTCGCGATAGCGGTCGAACTCCTCCGGTCGCACGAAGCGCTGCACGGGGAGGTGATTGAGGGTCGGGCGCAGATACTGTCCCAGGGTCACGATGTCTACCCCGGCAGCACGCAAATCGGCGAGCGTCGCGTCGATCTCCTCGTCGC
>DASWUP010000220.1:0-25464 GCA_036401635.1 Steroidobacteraceae bacterium | reverse complement strand
GGCCCAGAACACCACCATCGAGCAGATGAAGATGTTCCTGACGCGCATCGGCTTCGGCTCCAAGGCGGTCGTGACCGGGGACATTACCCAGACCGATCTGCCCGCCGGCAGGCAGTCGGGCCTGAGTCACGTGGTCGACGTGCTGCGCGCGGTGCCGGGCGTCGCGTTCACGTTCTTCGACGCCCAGGACGTGGTGCGCCATCCGCTGGTACAGCGCATCGTGCAGGCGTACGAATCGCGCGGGGGCACATCGTGAGCGTGCCAGCACGCCGCGTGCGCAAGCCCCGTGCCGGATCAGAGCGCGGCTACCCGGGCGTGCAGGTCGAGCTGCAGCGGCGCGTGCACAGCTGGTCGCCGACACGGCGCGACCTCGCGCGCTGGGCGAGCGTGGCGGCAGGAAGCGGCGCCGGCGGCCGCGAGCTCGGCGTGTGCGTAGTGGGAGCACCGGAGAGCCGGCGGCTGAATGTGCGTTTCCGCGGCCTTGATGCGCCTACCAACGTGCTGTCGTTTCCCTGCGTCGCGTTGCCACCCTCGCGTGCCGGCACGGCACACCCGCTCGGGGAGCTGGTGATCTGCCCGCGCGTGCTGCGCGCCGAGGCACGCGCGCAGGACAAGAGCCTGAAAGCGCACTGGGCGCACCTGGTGGTGCACGGCACGCTGCACCTGCTGGGCTACGACCACGAGCGCGCCGCGGACGCGCGGCGCATGGAGAGGCGTGAGATCGCCGTACTGCGTCGTCTGGGGTTCGCGAATCCCTACCGGAGCCTCAGATGACGAAGGATCTCAACACTACCGGCCGCTGGCTGAAGCGTCTCACCCAGGGGCTGGCGCCCGAGCCGCAGGATCGCAAGCAACTGCTGACGGTGCTGCGCGAGGCCGGCGAGCGCGGACTCGTCGACAGCGATGCGCTCATCATGCTCGAGGGGGTGCTGGAGGTCGGCGACCTGCAGGTGCGCGACATCATGGTGCCGCGCGCGCAGATGGTGTTCGTGCGGCGCGCCAGCGAAGCGGCGCGCATCCTGCCGGTGGTGGTGGAATCGGGCCACTCGCGCTTCCCGGTGATGGACGAGGATCGCGACGACATCGTCGGCATCTTGCTGGCGAAGGATCTGCTGCGCCTCACCACTGCGCAGGCGCGCGAGCGTTTCGACATCCGCGAGTACATGCGCCCGGCGGTGTTCGTGCCGGAGTCCAAGCGCCTCAACGTGCTGCTGAAGGAGTTCCGCCGCAACCGCAACCACATGGCGATCGTGGTCGATGAATACGGCGGTGTGTCGGGATTGTGCACCATCGAGGATGTCATCGAGCAGATCGTCGGCGAGATCGACGATGAGTTCGATGTCGAGGACGATCAGAACATCCGCCGCGACGCCGAGCGTCAGTTCACGGTGCGCGGCGTCACGCGCATCGCGGAGTTCAACGAGTACTTCGGCGCGCGGCTCTCGGAAGCGGAGGGCTTCGACACCATCGCTGGCCTGCTCATGAAGCAGCTCGGGCGGCTGCCGCGGCGCGGTGAGAGCGCCAGCATCGATGGCTTCGAGTTCCGCGTGCTGCGCGCCGATCGGCGCCGCATCGATGCGCTGCGCGTGATGGCGCCGCGCGACGTGCTGCCGCCGGACGAACGACCCGCGGGCGCTGGCTCCTAGCCATCATGAAGGCATCGCCCGACACCGCCGTCACCAGACCGGCGGAAGCCCGCTACAGCCTGCTGCGGCCGTCGTCCGCGGCGCTGCGGGCCGCTCTGGCGCTCGCCGCAGGGGCGGCGCTCGCGGGGGCGTTTGCGCCGTTGAATCTGTGGCCGCTGGCGGTGCTGTGTCCCGCCGTGCTGCTGTGGCTGTGGCAGGACGCCACTGCGCGCGAGGCGGCGCGCCTGGGGTTCTGCTTCAACTGCGCGACCTTCGCCGCCGGCACCTACTGGCTGTACGTCAGCATCCACATCTTCGGCGGCGCACCCGCGTGGCTCGCCGTCATCCTCATGCTGGGGCTGGTGGCGATCATGGGCCTGTATCACGCGGCGCTCGGATACGCGGTGACGCGCTGGCTGCCGCGTGCCGGAGCGGTGCGCTGGCTGGCCGCGCTGCCGGCGGGCTGGCTCCTCATTGAGTGGTGGCGCGGCTGGTTCCTGTCGGGGTTCTCCTGGCTGTCACTCGGCTACTCCCAGACCGACACCTGGCTCGCCGGTCTCGCCCCCGTGGTGGGCGTCTACGGCATCAGCGCGCTGCTGCTGGTAAGCGCGGGTGCGTTGGTCGCGCTCGCCTGTGGCTCGCGGCCCGCCCGGATCCTGGCCGGCATCCTGCTCATCGTTCCGTGGGTCCTCGGCGCCGCGCTGCACGAGCACTCCTGGACGCAGCCGGCGGGAGGGCCGGTGTCGGTGGCGGTGGTGCAGGGGGCGATCCCGCAGGACGAGAAGTGGCTGCAAAGTAACCAGGACACGACGCTCAATCGCTATGAGGCGCTCACCGAGAAGGCGCTCGGCACGCGGCTCATCGTGTGGCCGGAGTCCGCGCCCGCCGGCGTGGCCAACGAACTGGTCCCCTACATCAGTCACTTGTATCGCGAGGCGCGCACTCATGGCTCGGCGCTGGTGCTGGGGGTGCTGCGCGCGCAAGGTGGCGCAACCGACGACGCACCGCCGCGCTACTTCAACTCGGTGCTCGCGCTCGATGACACAGTGAGCTGGTACGACAAACGTCATCTCGTGCCGTTCGCCGAGTTCTTTCCGGTGCCGCGCTTGGTGCGCTCGTGGTTGCGCCTGATGAGCCTGCCGTACTCGGATTTCACTCCGGGAGCGTCCGACCAGCCGCCGCTGCCGGCGGCGCAGCTGCAGCTGGGTACCACGGTGTGCTATGAGGACGCCTACGGCAGTTCCATGCTCAAGGTGTTGTCCAGGGCCGACGCCCTGGTCAACGTCACCAATGATGCCTGGTTCGGTCACTCGAGCGCCCGGCACCAGCATTTCCAGATCGCCCGCATGCGCGCGCTGGAGGAAGGCCGCTACATGGTGCGCGCCGCCAATGACGGCATTTCGGCGGTGATCGGGCCGCATGGCGAAGTGATCGCGCGCGCCCCGGAATTCCGGCCACTGGTGCTGGTCTCAAGAATCGTGCCTCTCAGGGGCCTGCCACCCTATGCGCATGTTGGAAACTGGCTGGTCGTGAGTCTGGCCACGCTGGCGCTGGCATACGGGCTGTGGGTGCGGAATGATAGAGGCCGGCGTACCCAAGCACGGGCCGGGCCGGCCGTTCCTGACTGAAGCTGGAAGTGTCCCCATGAATCCGAAGTTCGGGTCGAGTCTCACACCGCCGCTGAAGCGCCTGATCGCGCTCTGCGCCATTGCCGTCGTGCTCGCGGCCTGCTCCCGGGAATTGAGCGCACAGTCCGCGCGTGCCGCGGCCCCTGCGGCGCCCGTGACCGCGCCCGCCGGCGCCTTCGCCGAAGCTCCGGCACCCGTACCCGCCGGCGAGGGCGTGCAGGCTTCGGGCTCTGCGCCGGCCTTAGCGCCCGAGCCGGCGCTGAAGACCGTGCCGGATTTCTCGCAGCTGGTGGACCGCTACGGGCCTGCGGTCGTGAACGTGGAGGTCGTGGAGAAGTCCCAGGCGGTCGGCGGATTCCAGGGATTGTCGCCGAACGATCCGTTCTATGATTTTTTCCGCCGCTTCGGCGTACCCGGTCCCGACCAGGGCCGGCGCGCCAATCAGCCGCCGGTGCGGGGCGCGGGCTCCGGATTCATCATCAATTCCGACGGCTACATCCTCACCAACACTCACGTGGTGGCCAATGCCGATGAGGTGACCGTGCGCCTCACTGACCGGCGCGAGTTCCCCGCCAAGGTCATCGGCGCCGACCAGCGCACCGACGTCGCGGTGATCAAGATCAGCGCCACCAATCTGCCGATCGTGAAGCTCGGCGATCCGTCACGCATCAAGCCGGGGCAGTGGGTGCTCGCCATCGGCTCGCCGTTCGGCTTCGAGAACAGCGCCACCGCGGGCATCATCAGCGCCACGTCGCGCTCGGTGCCGGGCGAGAACTACGTGCCCTTCATCCAGACCGACGTGGCGGTGAATCCCGGCAACTCGGGCGGCCCGCTGTTCAACATGGCAGGCGAGGTGATCGGCATCAACTCACAGATTTTCAGCCGCACCGGCGGCTTCATGGGCGTGTCGTTCGCCATTCCGATCGACGTGGCGCGCAACGTCGAGGAGCAGCTCATCAAGACCGGCCGCGTGGTCCGTGGCCGCATCGGCGTGCACATCCAGGAGCTCAACGGGCAACTCGCCGAGTCCTTCGGTCTGGAGCGGCCGCGTGGCGCACTGGTGTCCTCGGTGGAGAAGGACGGTCCGGCGGCGCATGCGGGCATCGCCGTGGGCGATGTCATCCTCGGCGTCGGCGGGCACCCGATCGAGCGCTACGGCGAGCTGTCCGGCGCGATCGCGGCGATGCGGCCGGGCGCGGATGCCAGTCTGCAGGTGTGGCGTAGCGGCAAGGAGCAGAACATCAATGTCAGGGTCGCAGAGCTCACGGAACAAACGCAGCTCACCGCGCACCAAGGCAAGCCGGCGGGTCATGGCGCCCACCAGGCCAGCGCGCTGGGACTCAGTGTGCGTCCGCTCGCGCCACACGAGAAGCAGCAGGCGAGCACGCAGGGGAGTCTGGTGGTCGAGGAGGTCAGCGGCCCGGCCCAGGCTGCGGAAATCGAGCCGGGCGACATCATTCTCGGCATCAACGGCAAGCGCGTGCACTCGGTGAAGGAGCTGCAGGATGCGGCCGAATCCGGCGGCAAGAGCGTAGCGCTGCTGATTCAGCGCGACGACGCCCAGATTTTCGTACCGCTGCGCCTGCCGTAAGAACGATGCAAGAGAGCTACGATCCCGCGGCCGTCGAGCGCGCCGCGCAGCAGTATTGGGATGAGCGGCGCGCCTTCGAGGTGCGCGAGGATGCCACCCGGGCGAAGTTCTACTGCCTGTCGATGTTCCCGTACCCCTCCGGCCGTCTGCACATGGGACATGTGCGCAACTACACCATCGGCGACGTGCTGGCGCGCTACATGCGCATGCGGGGACACAACGTGCTGCAGCCCATGGGCTGGGATGCGTTCGGGCTGCCGGCCGAGAATGCCGCGATCAGCAACGGTGTGCCCCCGGCCAGGTGGACGCGCCAGAACATCGCCCACATGCGCGGGCAGATGAAGTCGCTCGGGTTCGCGATCGACTGGAGCCGCGAGCTCGCCACCTGCGATCCGCACTACTACCGCTGGAACCAGTGGATCTTCCTGCGCATGCTCGAGAAGGGCATCGCGTACCGCAAGACCGGTGTCGTGAATTGGGATCCCGTCGATCAGACCGTGCTCGCCAACGAGCAGGTGATCGAGGGCCGCGGCTGGCGCACGGGAGCGCCGGTGGAGAAGCGCGAGATCCCGATGTACTACCTGAACATCACGCGCTACGCCGACGAGTTGCTGGAGGCGCTCGAGACTCTCAACGGCTGGCCCGAGCGCGTGCGGGTGATGCAGGCGAACTGGATCGGCAAGAGCGAAGGCTGCGAGATCGCCTTCCCGTACGCGCCCGACACCCGTGCCGCGGCCGGTGCCGACGGCGCGCTCAAGGTATTCACCACGCGCGCCGACACCTTGTTCGGCGCGACGTTCATGGCGATCGCGGCCGAGCACCCGGTAGCGCTCGCCGCCGCGAAACGTAACCCGGCGCTGTCCGCCTTCATCGACGAGTGCCGCCGCGGCAGCGTGACGGAAGCCGAGGTCGCGACTCAGGAAAAGAAGGGTATGCCGACGGGGCTGCACGTGCTGCACCCGCTGACCGGCCGAGCGCTCGAGATCTGGGTCGCCAACTACGTGCTGATGGGCTACGGCGAGGGCGCCGTGATGGGCGTGCCCGCACACGATGAGCGCGACTTCGAGTTCGCGCTCAAGAACGCTCTGCCGGTGGTCACGGTGGTGCGCTCCACCACCGGCGCCTACCAGGAGGTGCGCGCGCCGTGGATCGCCGCGTACGGCGAATACGGCATCACGGTGAACTCGGGGCAATTCTCCGGCCTGTCGTTCCGGGCGGCAGTGGATGGCATCGCCGCGGCGCTGGAGCACAAAGGTCTCGGCAGGAAGCGCGTGCAGTATCGGCTGCGGGACTGGGGCATTTCCCGGCAGCGCTACTGGGGTTGCCCGATTCCAATTGTCCACTGCGGCTTGTGCGGCGAGGTGCCGGTGCCGGATGAGCAGCTGCCGGTGGTGCTGCCCGAGGACCTGGTGCCGGACGGCAGCGGCAATCCGCTCGCCAAGTCCGCGGCGTTCTACCACTGCAGGTGCCCGAAGTGCGGTCAGCCCGCGCGGCGCGAAACCGACACCATGGACACTTTCGTCGACTCATCGTGGTACTTCCTGCGCTACGCCTGCGCGGACGCCGCGCGCACCATGGTGGACGCGCGGGTGGATTACTGGCTGCCCGCGGATCAATACATCGGCGGCATCGAGCACGCGATCCTGCACCTGCTGTACGCGCGCTTCTGGACCAAGGTGATGCGCGATCTCGGCGCGCTGAAGTTCGGCGAGCCGTTCACCAACCTCCTCACCCAGGGCATGGTGCTCAATCACATCTATTCATACCAGTCCGACGGCGGGCGCAAGCGCTACTTCGATCCCGCCGAGGTCGCTGTGCGCCGCGGGGCCGACGGCGCCGAGGTGTACGAGGTCACCACTGCGGACCTCGGCACGGTGCTCGTTACGCACGAGGGCCTGGGGAAGATGTCGAAGTCGGAAGGCAACGGCGTCGACCCCGAAGGCCTGGTCGAGCGTTTTGGCGCCGACACCGCGCGCCTGTTCATCATGTTCGCCTCGCCCCCGGAGCAGACTCTGGAATGGTCTGACGAGGGGGTGCAGGGCGCCTCGCGTTTCATCCGCCGGCTGTGGAATGCGGTGTACGAGCATGTTTCCGCGGGCGAAGCGCCCCCGCTGGATGCGAGCACGCTGACGGGCGCGCAGCGCGAGCTGCGGCGCGCCGCGCACCAGACACTCGCCAAGGCCACCGATGACATCGGCCGGCGCCGCAACTTCAACACCGCGATCGCGGCGGTCATGGAGCTGCTGAATGCCGTCGGGCGCTTCAGGGACGCGAGTGCGGCCGGAAGAGCCGTGCGCCACGAGGCGCTCAGGATCGCGACCCTGGTGCTCGCGCCCATCACGCCGCACCTGTGTCACGCGCTGTGGCAGGCGCTTGGGTCAACGACTGCGCTGATCGATGAGGTCTGGCCGGCACCGGATGCTGCGGCGCTGGCACAGGAAACGCGCGAGATCGTGGTGCAGGTGAACGGCAAGCTGCGCGGGCGCATCAGCGTGGCGGTGAACGCCGACGAGGCCGCCGTGCGTGCAGCTGCACTGGCGCACGCACAGGTGCGCAAGTTCGTGGCCGACAAGCCGGTGCAACGCGTGATCGTGGTGCCCGGCAAGCTCGTCAACGTGGTCGTCTGATGGCGCGGCTGCAAGGCATAGAGGTGAGCGGCCTGGCGGCGGCGCTGCTGATCGGCGCGTGCGGCTTTCATCTGCAGGGCCGCGCGCCGCTGCCGGACTCGGTGAAGACCCCCTACCTGGAAGTGCCGGAGCGGCAGAGCGATTTCGTGCAGAACCTGCGCCGCGCGCTGTTGTCGAACGGGGCGCACCTGGCGCATGAGAAGGGCCAGGCGTCCGCAGTCGTCAGCATCGTCAAGGACAGCGTCACACGGCGCGTGCTGTCGGTATCGGCTACCAATCAGCCCAACCAGTATGAAGTGA
Source organism: Steroidobacteraceae bacterium (assembly GCA_036401635.1). GTDB lineage: Bacteria > Pseudomonadota > Gammaproteobacteria > Steroidobacterales > Steroidobacteraceae > 13-2-20CM-66-19. Next base: position 17,693 of record DASWUP010000220.1, on the reverse strand, counting down.
CCTACACGGTCAGCTTCTCGGTCACGGCCGGGGACCGGGAGCTGCTGCCGCAGCAGGAAGTCTCCGCCACGCGCAGCTACAGCTTCAACGAGCGTTTGCTGCTCGCCAAGGGTCACGAGGAAGACATCCTGCGCGCGGACATGGCGCACGATCTCGCCGACATAGTCATGCGCCGGCTGTCGAGTCTGTAGGGGCACGCAAAGCCCCGTGCGCCCGCCCGCACCCGCGACCGCAGCACCCGCAGTGCTGCTGCTCAATGCCACCGATCGTGTGGCCCTGGCGCTGCTCCTGAAGCGCTATGGGATGCACCTCACGCTGGTCGCGCCCGGGGAGCTCATTCCCGGATCCTACTGGGGTCACAGTGAGGCGGGCCTGAAGGCCGAGCGCTTGTACGCGCGGCTCGACACCCCGGTGCACTCCGTCCTGCACGAGGCGAGCCACTACATCTGCATGACTTCCGAGCGGCGCGCGGGGTTAGAACGCGATGCCGGCGGCAATGAGCTCGAGGAGTCGGCGGTGTGTTACCTGCAGCTGTTGCTCGCGGACGAGCTGCCGGGTGTCGGGCGCGCGCGGCTGTTTTCCGACATGGACGCCTGGGGTTACAGCTTCCGCCTCGGCAACACGCGTGCGTGGTATGAAGGGGATGCCGCGGATGCGCGCGAGTGGTTGCGTCAATACGCACTCGTCGACGCCACCGACCGGCCGACCGGGGCGTTGCGTTCGTGAGGGACGCGGCCGGACATTGACCGGCGCGGCCGGACGCTTCGGTGACGGTTCTCGCAGCTACAGCCTCAGAACACCTGCGACACGCCGACGAAGAATCCGCGCCGCGGCCCGTACTGCGGCGCTCCGACGCCCACGCCCGTACCGTTGCGGATCTGGTATTTCTGGTCGAAGGTGTTGATCACATCGAGGCGCACCGTGAGGCCCCTGATGCCTTCGCCGTCGAAGGCGTGACTCGCGCCGACGTTGACCTGGCGGTAGTACGGCAGGTGCGCGCCGTTCGGGACGATGCTGCCGTCGGGGGCCACCAGACTCGCACGCAGTCCCGATCCCACCAGGATGTCCCCACTGATTCGTGTGCCGTGCCAAACGTAGGCGGCACCCCCGGAAGCGGTCATTTCCTGCTCGTGATCCAGGTGAATGTAGTGGGTCGCGACATACGCGAGGTTGTCGGGACTGAAGTTGAACTGACTGGACTCGAAGTGCTTGCCGATCGCGCGCTGGAACGCGAGGTTACCGTACGCCTGGAAATGGCCGACGTTGTAGCTGCCGGTGAATTCCACTCCGTACACCTCGCCGTTGCGGTAGTTGAACGGCGTCAGGATGATCGGCGCACCGAACTGACCCTCGTCGATGAGGTGGATCGCCTGCTTATAGTAGCTGTCCACGCCGACGGTCAGCGCCTCGGAAAGCGCCTGCTGGACGCCGAGGTCGTAGTAGTTCGAGCGCTCGGCCTTCACCGGGTCGTCCTGGGTGATCGCCAGCGCCGCCGTAGTGTTCTGAAACTTTGTGATGGTGGTGCTGCCGACCAGCTCGAACGGCGGCGGCGAGAAGAAACGCGAGTAACCTGCGTGCACGGTGGTGTTGTGCCCCGCCTGCCACACGAAGTTCACGCGCGGGCTCACCTGACTGCCGCTCGAGAACGCGTTGTAGTGATCGAAGCGCAGTCCGTAGTTCACCACCAACACCTGTGTGAGGTGCCACTCGTCCTGCACATAGGCACTCTCGATCCACTGGGTATCCACGCTGTTGTCCGTGATGGTAACAGGCGCGTCGCAGGGCGCGGGACAGGCGGGATCCGTCGACAGCACCCGCGAGATGGTGTTGCTCGTCAGACGATCGTGCTGCGCGTACACCCCGGCGCGCAGTGTGTGGGAATCGCTGAGCTTGTAGGCGCCGTCGCTCTGCAGGGCGTAGGCGACGTCGCGCTTGTAGGCCTGCTGCGAGATGCCGTTGAAGAGCAGATCGCCCAGCTGCGGATCGGGTGAGAAATCGAGGCTCGAGTAGCGCGCGATGAGTGAGGTCTGCACGCTCAAGGGTCCTTGCGAGTGCTGCAGGCTCAGCGTGCCAAAGTGCGTGATCTCGCGCTGATTCTCATTCAGGTTGTCGCTGAGGACATCCGTCTGGCCGTTGACCGTGAGTCCCGGACCGATGTCGGTGGCGTGCACCCCCACGCGGTTGGGAATCTCGAAGCGGTCATTCGAGGTGCCGGCGATCACCGACACGCGGTTGCTTTCATCGAAGATGTGCTCGAAATAGCCGAAGCCGTGGAACTGCTTGGTGTTGTCATGCAGCGGGGTGGAACGCCCGTCGGGCGACTCGATCCCCAGGTCGTTGCGCAGGAAATCCCCGGTGGCAAAGTAGGTGTTGGAGCCCGAGGAGCCCCCGTAGTTGAAGCTCGGCTCGATCGAAGCATGGCTGCCGCCGTACACGGACACATCACCGCCCGGCTGCAGCGCGCCTTCCTTGGTAGTGAGATCGATGACACCGGCGCTGCGCAGGCCATACTCCGCCGGCAGGCTTCCGGTGATCAGCTTGAACTGCGCGATCATGCGCGGCGGCAGCGTCTGGCCGAAGACGCTGATGCCGTCGGGCAGGATGACGCCGTTCAAGCGGAACTGCAGACCGTTGTGGTCGCCGCGGATGTGCAACTGGCCGAAGGAGTCCTGGGCGGCGTCGGGCACCTGCAGCATGACCTGATTCAGCTGCACGTTGTCCCCGCCGGGTTCCCCCTGGATGTCGTTGGAGTTGAAGGTGTAGGTGGAGGCACCCGTCTGGGTGTCGATCCGCGCACGCTCCTCGTTCAGGTGCTGGGCGGTGACAACGATGGTGGGCAGGTTGGAGCTGGGCTGATCGGCCACCTGCGCGAACACGCCGCTTGCGGCGCATATGGGAAGCGCCGCGGCGAGCGCGCGCGCAGCGGAAAAGCGCAATGTGAACATCGATCGAACTCCTCGAAACCCATGACAGCCGGCAAAGCCGGCTGCGGCGCGCGAGCGCGCCCGCGGTCCCAGACGTGAAAAATCCAACCGCCTGAAGCTCAGGCGCGCAAAGCGGCGAGAGCCGCCCGGACGGTCAGATCACGCTGAGGCCCAGCGGTGGACCCCGAGGCAGGTTAACGCCCAGCGGCGAGCGCGTGGGCAGGATGATTTCCGCTCGCGTGGGAGCCACGCGTACCACGAGCACCGGCTTGCCGACGGCTGCCGCGTGCGCCGGCGAGCCGGCGGTGCCGCTGAAGTGCACGCACAGATCGCAATGCGAATGCTCGTGGGTGCGATCGGCGACCCCGTGCGCCGAATACACGGCGGCACAGACCATCAGCGCGCAGGTCGCAGCGAAGGCGACCAGAGACTTGCGATGGCACCCGCTGCTCAAGTTAGGCAATTCCCTTTAACTGAGCCTACAGGGTAGCCGCCCCCGCGGATGTGGGCAACTTAGGGTGTTTATAATGAGAGACGGTCGGCCCACACTGCAGACTGTGGGCCGCCGGCAGCGCGGCCCCAAGCGGATGAGGTCTTTTGAAGCTCACCTCCGACTCGCTCGCAACTCACCTCGGGGAACGGCTGTTGCCGGTGTATCTGATCTCCGGCGACGAACCGCTGCTCGCGGCGGAAGCAGCCGACGCGGTGCGTGCCCGGGCGCGCGCCGCCGGCTTTACCGAGCGCGAGGTGCACTTCATCGAGCGTGGCGCAGACTGGGATGAGGTGCGCGCCTCGGCTGCCAACCTGTCGCTATTTGGTGCGCGCCGCGTGGTGGAGATCCGCCTGACCAGCGCCAGGCCCGGAGCGGCCGGCAACGCGACCCTGATCGCACTGCTGGAGGCGCGCGATCCTGACACGCTGTTCCTCATTCTGACACCACGCCTGGATCGCGACGCGCAGGGTGCCGACTGGGTACGGGCGGTCGAGGCGCACGGCGCCTGGGTGCAGGTCTGGCCGGTGGACAGCCAGCGACTCGTGGCATGGCTCAAAGGCCGCTGCCGGAAACTGAAGCTCGAGGCGAGCGATGAGGCGCTCGAGCTGCTGGCGGCGCGCACCGAGGGGAACCTGCTCGCGGCTCACCAGGAGCTGGCCAAGTTCATGCTGCTCGCGCCCGAGGGCAAGATGACACCCGACACCGTACTCGCGAGCGTCGCCGACAGCGCGCGCTTCGATGTCTTCCGGCTGGGCGAGGCGGTACTCGCGGGCGAGACGGCGCGGGCGCTGCGCGTGCTGGCGGGCTTGCGAGCCGAGGGCACCGAGCCGACGCTGGTGCTGTGGGCACTGACGAAAGCGCTGCGGGACGTGTGGAACGCTCGCGACGCTGGCAAACCACCCGCCTGGCAGCGCCACGGTGCCGCGCTCGCGCAAGCGCTGCGGCGCGGCGCGTCGCGGCTGCCGTTCACGGCGCTCACGCTGCGCGCCGCGCGCGCGGACCGCATGATAAAGGGCCGCCTCGCGGGAAATGCGTGGGACGAGCTCGCGCTACTGACGGCGGACATAAGCTCGGGCCCGGCGATGTAATGCAACCCATCGGCGTCTTCGGTGGCACCTTCGATCCGATTCACTGTGGCCATCTGCGCACGGCGTTCGAGTTGTGGCAGGAGCTGCAGCTCGCCGAGGTGCGCTTCCTGCCCACCGGCAGCCCGCCGCATCGGGCGGCGCTGTGCGCGAGCGCCGAGCGGCGCCTGCAAATGGTCACCGCGGCGGTGGCCGATCAGCCGAGCTTCGTGGTCGACGACCGCGAAGTGCGCCGCAGCGGCGTGTCGTATTCAGTGGACACGCTGACGGAGCTGCGCCGGGAGTATCCCGGACGCTCGCTGTGTCTGCTGCTCGGGATGGATGCGTTTCTCGGCTTACCCAACTGGCACCGCTGGCGCGAGCTTCTGACGCTGGCGCACATCGTGGTGGCTCACCGCCCGGGCTGGCGGGCCCCGACCACCGGTCCCCTGGGCGAGGTCATGGTCGATCACGGCACCGGCGCGATCGGTATGCTGCACGAGAGACCCGCCGGATGCGTGTACGTGCACGCGGTGACTCAGCTGGAGATTTCCTCGACCGAGCTGCGTTCCCTCATCATCGCCGGCCGCGATCCGCGCTATCTCGTTCCCGACGCGGTGAGGCAGATCATTCTCGAGACGAGGTGCTATGCTGCACAGCAAGACCCGGCTGCCCGCTAACGGGATGGCTTCAGGAGAACTCACTTAAGCACATGATCACCCGCAGACGCCTGCGCCCCCCGCAGGAGCGCGCCTCGCCGTTGCAGCACGCCGTAACGACCGCGCTCGATGATATGAAGGCCGTGAATGTCAGGGTGCTGGATGTGCGGGGCCTGACCGACATCGTCGATAAGATGGTCATTGCGAGCGGCAACTCCGACCGCCATGTGCGCTCGATCGCCGAGCGCGTGGTGGAGAAGGCCAAGGCGGCGGGCTTCCGGCCGCTCGGGACCGAAGGCGCGCGCGGCGGCGAATGGGTGCTCGTCGACCTGCAGGACATCCTCGTGCACGTGATGCTGCCGCGGGTACGCGAGTTCTACGGCCTCGAGAGCCTGTGGGACGGCGGTCCGGCCGTAGCCGCAATCGTCACCCCGGCGGTTTCCCGTGCACCTGCACGGCGGCGGCGAATCTCGCGGTAGTCTGAAGGAATGCGCGTGCGCGTGATCGCCGTGGGCACGCGGCTGCCCGCCTGGGTGCGCACCGCCTGTGATGACTACCTGGCCCGGCTCGCGTCCCGCCTCGCCATTTCACTCGTCGAAATCGAACCCGGCCCGCGCCGTGCCGGCACCACGGCGCATAGGGCCATTGCCGCCGAGGGGGAGCGGCTGCTCGGCGCCCTGCGCCCGCACGATCAGGTAGCCGCCCTCGATGAGCGCGGCACGCAGTTCTCGACGCGCGAGCTCGCGGCGTGGCTGCAGCAGCGCATGCAGCAGGGCGAGGATCTGGCGTTTCTGATCGGCGGCCCCGACGGGCTCGCCCCGGAAGTGCTCACGCGCAGCAACTTCACCCTGTCGCTGTCACGCCTGACGCTGCCACACGCGCTGGTGCGGGTGCTGCTCGCCGAGCAGCTGTACCGGGCGCACAGCATACTGACCCATCACCCGTATCACCGCGACTGATGAATCCGCAGGACCTCGCGCCGCTCGTGTGTCTCGCCTCGGTCTCCCCGCGGCGCCGCGAACTGTTGGCGCAGATCGGCGTGCCGCACGTGGTGAGCGCGGCGGACATTGACGAAACGCTACTGTCCGGGGAACCCGCGGCGGACTACGTGGTGCGCATGGCCCGCGCCAAGGCGCTCGCCGTGCGTGCGCGCGGCATGGCGCTGCCGGTGCTCGCCGCTGATACGATCGTGGTGGTCGATGAGCTCGTGTGCGGCAAGCCCGCAGACGAAGCCGCAGGTATTGCCATGCTCGAGCGGCTCTCCGGGCGCACGCACCAGGTACTCACCGCCGTGGCGCTTGCCGGTCGTGGCGCGGTGAGCTTCCGCCTGAGTGCGAGCGAGGTGCGCATTCGAATGCTGAGCCGCGCGGAATGCATGGCCTACTGGCATAGCGGCGAGCCGCGCGACAAGGCCGGCGGGTATGCGGTCCAGGGCCGCGGGGCGGTGTTCATCGAGCATCTGAGCGGCAGCTACTCGGGCGTCATGGGCCTGCCGCTGTTCGAGACGGCACAGCTGCTGCATGCCGCGGGCGTGCCGTACTGGCGCGACGGCGCGCGCGCGGGAGCGCCGCGGTGAGCGTCGAGATCCTGGTCAACATCGCGCCGCGCGAGACCCGCGCCGCCATCCTCGAGAACGGCGTGGTGCAGGAGATTCACATCGAGCGCACCAGCCGCCGCGGACTGGTGAGCAACCTGTACAAGGGGCGCGTGTCACGCGTGTTGCCCGGCATGCAGGCGGCGTTCGTGGAAATCGGCCTCGAGCGCACCGCGTTCCTGCACGCCGCCGACATCGCCGGCGGCGCTTCCGATGACACCGTGGTGAGCGCGCCGTTGGCGAGCCAGCCGCCGCCGGTCGAGGATATCCGGCGGCTGGTGAATTGCGGCGATGACATTCTGGTGCAGGTCATCAAGGATCCCATCGGCACCAAAGGGGCGCGGCTCACCACCTTCATTGCCCTGCCGTCGCGCTACCTGGTTTACATGCCGCGCGGCGCGGGGATCGGCGTGTCGGCACGCATCGATGAGGAGGCCGAACGCACGCGGCTCAAGACAGCGCTGGCGCAGCTGCTGACCCCTGGCGCGAGCGGCGGCTACATCGTGCGTACCGCGGCACAGGGGGCCTCGCCCGACAGCCTGCTCGAGGACATGGCCTACCTCGCCAAGCTCTGGGATCACGTGCGCGCGCGTGCCGCCCAGGCGGGCTCGGGCACGGTGGTGCACGAGGACCTGCCGCTCTGCCTGCGCGTGCTGCGCGACGAGCTCGCCCGCGGCGTGAGCCGCGTGCTGGTCGATTCGCCAAGCGAGCATGCGCGCATGCGGGAGTTCGCCACCGCCTTCATGTCCGAGGCGGCGCCGATCATTGAACTGTACGCCGGCCCGCGTCCGCTACTCGATCTGAACGGCGTCGAGGAGGAAATCGCCAAGGCGCTCGAGCGCAAGGTGCCGCTGAAATCCGGCGGCCATCTGGTGATCGATCAGACCGAGGCCATGACCACTATCGACGTGAACACCGGCGCCTATGTGGGTCATCGCAATCTCGAGGAAACCATTTTCCGCACCAACCTTGAGGCGGCCGTGAGCATCGCGCGGCAGCTGCGGCTGCGCAATCTCGGCGGCATCATCATCATCGACTTCATCGACATGCGCGATGAGCCGCACCGGCGCGCGGTCCTGGGCGCACTCGAGCGCGCGCTGGCAGGCGATCGTGCCCAGACCCACATCGTGAGTCTCTCGCCACTCGGGCTCGTGGAAATGACCCGCAAGCGAACCCGCGAGAGCCTGGAACATCTGCTGTGTCAGCCCTGTCCAAGCTGCGCGGGGCGCGGCTTCATCCGGACGCCCGAAACGGTGTGCAACGAGATTTTTCGGGAAATTGTGCGACAGAGCCGACAGTTTGCCAGTCGTGAGCTGCTGATACTCGCTCATCAGGACGTCGTGGATCGCCTCCTGGATGAGGAGTCGGCCACCCTCGGGGAGCTGGAGGCGCAGGTCGGCCGTCCGATCCGCCTGCAGGTCGAGGCCCTCTACGGCGTTGATCACTACGACGTCGTACTCGTTTAAGCCATGAGTGTGGGTGTTACGCCAGCAGAGCCTGCTGCCGGGCCGGCTGCCCTCACCGCCGGAGGCGCTGAGGCGCGGCCTGCGCGGGCGGGCCTGCGCTTGGCGGCGTGGGTGCTCGGTGGCGCCGCCATCCTCGGCGCGGTGGTGTTGATTGCCGGCGAGCTGGCTGCGGCGCGCGTGCCGCAACACCGCGCTGCGCTCGAGGAGCTGATCCGCCATCAGACCGGACTCGACGTGAGTTTCAGCGAGCTCAGCGTGCGCTGGGGCTGGTACGGTCCGGAGGCCGTATTCCACGGCGTTGTGCTCGGTGAGCCCGGCGGCGGCGGGGCGCTGCTGCGCGCGCCGCAGCTCATCGTGGGTCTCGACGCCTGGCGCATGGTGCACAGCGCTCAGCTGGAGGCCGGGCGCATCACGCTGGTGAGCCCCGACATCGATCTCGGGACCAGCACCAATGTGCGGGCCGGCGCGCGGAGCACGGCCGCCAGGCCCGAGCCGGTGCTGGGCGCCGGCGCGCGTCTGCTGTCGCGCTGGCGAGGCGGACGGATCGACCTCGAAGGCGGCACGCTGCGCTGGCCCGTGCCCGGCGCAGCGCTGCCGCTCACGGTGAATGTGAGACACGTGCAGCTGCGGCGCCTGGGCTCGGTGTGGAATGCAGACGCCCAGGTGCTGCTGCCCGCAAGCCTGGGTGCCAGCGCTCACCTGGCCTTGGCCGTGACGGGCGATCCGGCACGGCCGGATGCTTCCAGCGGGACGCTCAGTTTCGAAGGTCTCATGCTCGAATTCGCCGCCTGGCGCGAGGTCATCGAATACCCGGGCGTGCAGCGCTACCTGCCACAAGCGGGGCGAGGCAACCTCGAGCTGCACACCGAGTTCGCCGCGGGGCGCATGCTCAGGGCCGACGGCAAGGTGCTGGTGGAGGCACTCGAGTGGAGAGCGCCGGTCGCTGGCGCTGCGGTGCTGAGCGTCGATCGGCTGCGCGGCGCGTGGCAACTCGAACGTCGCGGCGCGCACTGGCGCTTCGAAGTGCGCGCGCTCGAGTTCGGTGAGAGCGCCTCGGCGCCGGTCACCGCAAGCGTCGATGCCGCGACGGATGGGACTTCCGCACGCGGCACGGTGCAATCCGCGCCGCTTCCGGTGCTGGCTGCCATCGCGCGCTGGTATGCCCCGCAGCTGCCACTGGCGCAGCTGGCCCTCGGCGGGATGGTGCGCGAGCTGGCGTTCGACTGGAATGCGCACCGCCCCGCGGGCGTGCGTCTGCGGAGCTCCGCGCAACTCGAAGACGTTACGCTCGCAACGCCGGCGCGCGACGTGGTGCTCACCGGACTCACCGGGCACGTGTCGGAAGCCGACCAGCGCCTGGTGGTTGACCTGCAGGGCCACGCGGCGCAGCTCACCCTTGCGCGCGAACAGCCCTTCGCACTCGACAATCTCGCGGTGGCCGCGCGCCTCGCCATCGGCGCGGACGGCGGCGGCTGGCAGGTCAGCAGCGATGACCTCGAGATCCGGCGCGCGGACATGAGTTTCGCGGCGAGCGGCGCGATCGCCGCCGACGCAGCCGGCCCGCAGCCGCAGATCAACGCGCACGTCGCTCTCAAGGACGCCGACCTCGCGTTGCTCGCGGGGCTATTGGGTCCGAGAGCGCTGGCCGCCCTCGGCGCAGCCGCCACGCGGCTCACCGCCGGCCGCATCGAAAACGCGGATCTCGAGTGGCGCGGTCCGCTCGACCCCGCCCAGCTGCCCTGGAGCCGCACCGGGACTGAGTTCCGGGGCGCCCTCGAGCTGCGCGGCGCGACCCTGGCAGGATTCGACCCATGGCCCGAAATCGACCATCTCGATGCGCGCATCGAGTGGCGCGGCCCGCGCATTCGTGCCGCCATCGACCGCGGGCAGGCCGGGACATTTCAACTCGCCGCGGCGAGTGCCGAGTGGGACGTGCGCGCTGAGCATGCTACGCACCTCGCCGCACGGCTCAGCGGCAGCGTGCAGCAAGCGCTGACGTGGTTGCGTGAACACCCGCAGCTGGCCGCCTACGCTCCCCGGGTGCAGGACGTCGATCTGCGCGGTGACACGCTGCTGGATGTCGATGTGCTGGTGCCCGCGGCGGCGCGCACCGCAGCGGCTGCGGGCACGGCGCCTCCGGTACGTACCCGCGTCACGGCGGTGCTCGATGGCGTGCAGTTGCGCCCGGTGGCGGGCCTGCCGCCGATCGATGCGTTGCGCGGCACGCTCGGCTTTTCGGCCGGCCACCTGCAGCCCTCGACGCTCACCGGGCAGTGGCTCGGCGGCCCGGTCACCCTCGGCGTCGGGGAGCGCCGCGAGGCCGGCCTCACCGCGCTCGCGATTTCCGGCCGCGGGCTCGTGGACGTACGGCAGGCGGTGCTCGCGGCCGGAGCGGGCGACGATGTCCAGCTTGCGGGCAATACCGAGTGGAGCGCGCTGCTCACGTTCCTGCCGGGAGCGGATACGGGCAGTTCGCACTGGCACGTGCGTGCCGATTCGAACCTGATCGGCGTCACCAGCGGCCTGCCCGAACCCTTTGCGAAGGCCCAGGGCACCGCGCTGCCGCTGCATGTCGAGGTACAGGCAGATGCCGACGCCGGGCAATTGCGCCTGAGCCTCGGCGAGCGGCTGCGCGCGTGGGCGGCGCTCAATCGCAGCGGTGAGTTGTGGCGCATCGAGCGCGGCGCGGTACGTCTCGCGGCCACCGCACCGATGCTGCCCCCTGAACCGGTGTTGTTGTTGGAAGGACGCCTCAGCCGCCTCGACCTGCCGGCGTATCTCGCCCTGTGGCAGCAGGCGGGCCGGGATGCGGCGTTGCCGGCGCTGCGCGCGCGGCTGAGCACCGCCCAGCTTGTCGTCGGCGCCCGCAGCTACCCGGAGGTGAGCATGACGGCCGACGCGAGCACCGGGGGCGGACAGGTGCAGCTGCAGTCCGCCGACGTTTCCGGCACGGCGCGCTGGCCGGCGGTGGTGAACGGCGCGCATCCGGCGCTGGTGCACCTTGCCAGATTCAACGTGGCGCAAATCACCGACACCGCGCTCGGTGCAGGTCTGGTCGTCGCACTCGGACGCGCCGCCATACTCTCCATCGACGATCTGCAGTGGCAGGGCCGTTCACTCGGCAGCTTCGGCGCGACGCTCGCTGCCCAGGCGGACGGGTTCGATGTCAGCGAGTTGCATCTGGCCGGTGACAACGAGGACACGCGCGGCACGGTGCACTGCCGCGATGCCGTCTGTCGCCTGCAATTCAGTCTCGACAGCCGCAACGCCGCGGCCACGCTGGTCGCCTTCGGCTTCCGGCCGGACCTCGACGCGAGCCGCGCGCGGCTGCAGGGTGAGCTGCAATGGCCGCAGCAGGCGAGCGCATCCCTTGCAACGCTCGACGGACGCCTCCATATGCAGCTCGAGCAGGGTGCCACGCGCGCCGCAGGGACGGATTCCACGGGCGTTGCTTTCGCGCTGCTGGCCGTGCCGGCGCTGACCGCGGGCATGAGTCCCGAGGATCGCGACTCGGCGCAGCCGGCGCTGAACTTCTCACGCCTGACGGCGGACTTCGTGCTGCGCGACGGGCAGGCGACGACCTCTGACCTGCACTTCGACGGTGACGCCGAGATCCTGGTGCGGGGGCGCATCGGTCTGCTGGCGCATGACTACGATGAGCAGGCGTGGATTCTGCGCGGCGAGGAGCGCCTGCCGGCTGCGGTGCGTCGCTTCGGACCGACGCCGAAGGTGGCGGCGGTGTGGCTGTCGCTGCGCGAGTTGTTCACCGGATGGGCCGCGGATCGCTCGCGCGCCACGCTGCGTTTGCGGGGCACCTGGGATGACCCCCTCGTGACACCTGCGGAATGAGGTGACGGATGAAGATTGCCGCGATACAGATGACGTCCGGACCGGACGTGACGGCGAACCTCGAGCAGGCGCGCGCGCTGCTCGAGGAGGCGACCGGCCGCGGCGCGCGACTCGCGGCGCTGCCGGAGAACTTCTCCTTCATGGGACTGAAGGACGCCGACAAGCGCGGCGTGGCGGAAGCGAACGGCAGCGGCCCGGCGCAGGATTTTCTCGCCGCCAGCGCGCGGCGCCTGCGCCTGTGGATCGTGGGCGGCACGGTGCCGTTGCGCGCCGGCGCCGACGGGCGCGTGGCGGCCGCCTCACTGGTGTACGACGCCGACGGGCAGCGCGTCGCCCGCTACGACAAGATTCATCTGTTCGATGTCGACGTTCCCGGGCGTGCCGAGAGCTACCGGGAGTCGGCCCACGTCGCTCCCGGCTCGAGTGCGACGGTGATCGACACGCCGCTGGGGCGGCTGGGGCTGTCGGTGTGCTACGACGTGAGGTTTCCGGAGCTTTACCGGCACCTGAGCGCCGCCGGCGCGCAACTGCTGGCGGTGCCATCGGCGTTCACCAGCCCCACCGGGCGGGCGCACTGGGAAACCCTGCTGCGTGCCCGGGCTATCGAGAATCTCTGTTATGTTGTGGCGCCGGCCCAGTCCGGCTTTCATCCGAGCGGGCGTGAGACTTACGGTGACAGCATGGTGGTCGACTATTGGGGACGGATCCTGCAGCGCGTGCCGCGCGGTCGCGGCTGCGCCGTGGCGGAAGTGGATCTGGCGCGGCAGATGGGCGTGCGCGAGACTTTTCCGGCGCTCCTGCACCGCGCTTTCGCTGGCGGAAATTAGCGCCCATGGATGACTCCCCGCTTGCCGATCCGCTAACGCTGGCACGCGACCTCATCCTGCGGCCGAGCGGCCTCGACGATGGGCGCCTCGAGCGGGTGTTTGGCGAAGTGTTCGCGCACTCGGTGGACTTCGCCGACTTGTACTTCCAGCTCGCGCACCAGGAGTCCTGGTCGCTCGAGGACGGCATGGTCAAGGAGGGCAGCGCCAGCATCGAACAGGGGGTTGGTGTGCGGGCGCTGGCCGGTGAGAAGACCGGATTCGCCTACTCGGACGAGATCGTGCTGCCGGCACTCGAGGAGGCCTCGCGTGCCGCGCGCGCCATCGCGGTGCACGGGGGCGGGCGGCGCGTCAGCCCCTGGCGGGCGCAGACCGGGCATCGGCTGTATCTGCCGGCGGATCCCGCGGCCACGCTCGCCACCCCGGACAAGGTCGCGTGGCTGGAACGTGTCGATCGCGAGGCGCGGCGCATCGATCCGCGCATCGTGCATGTCACTGCGAGCGTGGTCGCGGTGCACGAAGTGGTGCTGATCGCCACCAGCGACGGGGAGCTGGCTGCGGACGTGCGTCCGCTGGTGCGCTTCAACGTCTCGGTGCTGGTGGAACAGGGCGGCCGGCGTGAACAGGGTTACGCCGGCGCCGGTGGCCGTTATTCGCTCGCCGAGCTGGTCGCAGACGACCGGCCGTTGGCACTGGCGCGCGAGGCCGCGCGCCAGGCGCTCGTCAATCTCGAGGCGCGCCCGGCGCCCGCCGGCACCATGACGGTGGTGCTGGGTCCGGGCTGGCCGGGGATCCTGCTGCACGAGGCGATCGGGCATGGACTCGAGGGTGACTTCAACCGCAAGGGCACCTCCGCATTCGCCGGCCGCATCGGCGAGCGGGTGGCGGCGCCGGAATGCACGGTGGTCGATGACGGCACGCTGGCGCGGCGGCGCGGCTCACTCAACATCGATGATGAAGGCACGCCGACCCAGTGCACCACCCTGATCGAGAACGGCGTGCTGCGCGGCTACATGCAGGACCGGCTGAACGCCCGCCTGATGGGCGTGCGCCCGACCGGCAACGGCCGGCGCGAGTCGTTCGCGCACATGACACTGCCGCGCATGACCAACACCTACATGCGGGCCGGTCCGCATGCGCCGGAAGAAATCATCCGCTCGGTGAAGCGCGGCATTTACGCGGTCAATTTCGGCGGCGGACAGGTGGACATCACCTCCGGCAAGTTCGTGTTCTCGGCCAGCGAGGCGTACGCCATCGAGAACGGCCGCGTGGGCGCGCCCCTCAAGGGCGCCACCCTCATCGGCAATGGTCCGGACGTGCTGACGCGGGTCTCGATGGTCGGCAACGACCTGAAGCTCGACGACGGTGTGGGCACCTGCGGCAAGGAGGGGCAGAGCGTGCCGGTTGGCGTCGGCCAGCCGACGCTCAGGATCGAGGCACTCACCGTCGGCGGCACCGCCTGAGCGTGCGGAAGTGTCGCGCCGCGGAGTCATGTACGCACAGATACTGACCGCGACATAATCGTAGCGCGCCGAAGCTGTGATCCTCCACACACCCGATTGGATCGCGAGTCCGTAACGTGCATCAGGCGAGCCCAACAACCCAGGTAAAAGGAATCCCAATGCAGGCCGACGAAGCCACTCTCGAATCCCCGCAGCTGCTCACCCTGCCGGCGGAACTGGCCGAAGTCAGCCGCCGCGCTGCCGCACGCCAGGCGGACTTTCGTGTCGACAGCTTTAAACCTTCGCTGCTCGAGCGTATCGCGAGGCTCCTCGGTCGCGGTTGACGCGCCGCGCCGCTCGCGTTCGGTTCCAACTTTGGGGCCGGGCGCGATACGATGGGTGGCATGACGCGGCGTAGCCCCCACTTTTCCCGCCCTGTTTACGAAGGCCTGCCCTGGTTTTACATAACCTGCGGCGTCGCGGCGCTCGTTACCAGCTACCAGCTCGCGTCCCGCGGCGTGTTGAGTCTGCTGGTCGGGCTGCTCGGGTTGCTGATCCTGCTCGGCGGGATCGTCGTGCTGCTGCGGCGGCGCGATTACCGCGATATGCGTTCGCAGTACGCGAACCCGGATTCGCTCAGCCGCGAGGATCCGCCCTGACGGCTACTTGACTCGCGCCGGCGCCGCTTTGTCGACTATCTGCGTCTGGTCCGCTGCCGGCCCGGGCGCGCTCGGCGCGCCCTCGGCGTCTGAATGCCCGCCCGGTATCGTGTCGCTGAAACTGCCGGTCCGGCCACGCGCCAGGCGCTCATCGACATAGATCAACTCGTGCTTGCCGACCAGCACGACGTCGCCGTCGTTGAGGTGATGACGGCGCACGCGGGTGGATTTCACGTAAATACCGTTGGTGCTGTTGAGGTCCTCGATCACGCAGGAATTCGGCGTGGTGATCACCTGACAGTGATGACGGCTGATGAAGCGGCTGTCGATCTGCACGTCGTTGTCGGGGGTGCGGCCGACGATGACCCGGCCGATACGCAGGGTGATTTCCTGTACGGTGCGGCCGTCGGTCGCCACCAGCAGACGGCCGAGCGCGGCGGCGGGCTCGGGGGTCGCGGCGTGCGCGGCGACGGCGGCTTCAGGCGGGTGGAGCGGGGGGCGTGCGCCGTACTCAACCCAGCGCAGCTCGCGTACCGCGCTGATGATGTCCGCGCGCGTGACCGTGGCGCGGTCCGAGGTGAAGGCGGCCATCATGGCGGTGTCGCACAGCGTGTTGATCAGGCGCGGCACCCCGCCGCAGTAGCGAAACACCTCGGTAAAGGTGTCGGCGGCGAAGATCTCGCGGTCCCCGGCTCCGGCTACATCGAGCCGGTGCTGAATGTAGGCTAGCGTTTCCGACTCCGACAGCGTCTGCAGGTGAAACCGCAGCCGCACGCGCTGCATGAGCTGCGCGAGCTCGGGCGCGTCGAGCTTGTCGTTGAGTTCCGGCTGCCCGGCGAGAATGATCCGCAGCACCTTATCCTTGGTGGTTTCCACGCCCGACAGCAGGCGGATTTCCTCCAGCACGCGCATGGTGAGGTTCTGCGCCTCATCGACGATGAGCAGCACCTTGCGGCCGGCGGCGTACTGTTCGATCAGGAAGTTGTTGATCGTGCTGATGAGCTCGGCTTTGCGCATCTTGAAGGGCGAGAAGCCGAACTGCACCAGCACCGCCTGCAGGAAATCGATGGCCGACACCTGGGTCTGGTTGATCTGCGCCACCACCACATCCGCCGGCACTTCCTTGAGGAAGGATTCGATCAGCGTGGTCTTGCCCGAGCCGATCTCCCCGGTGATCACCACAAAGCCGTCCGTGAACCAGATGGTCGACTCCATGTACGCCTTGGCACGGGCGTGTTGCTTCGACAGATAAAGGAACTGCGGGTCCGGGCTCAGCCGGAACGGCAACTCCTTGAGTTTGAAGGGTTCCAGATACATGTGTTTGGCTCGCAGCGGATGTTACGGGATGCGAACGCCGACGGCCAAATCCTTGAGCAGCTGCCGCGCGCGGGCGTCCCGCCGGGCAGCGGTCGGCTCCACCACGGTACAGTGGCCCACCTTGCGCCCGGTCCGCGGCCGCTTGCCGTAGTCGTGCAGGTGCACGCCCTCCAGCGCCAGCAGCGCTGCGCGTGCGGGCATCTGCCCGATGAGGTTGATCATGGCGCTATGGCCGAGCGCGCGCGTGGCGCCGAGCGGCAGGTCGAGGATGGCGCGCAGGTGATTCTCGAACTGACTGGTCGCCGCGCCCTCGATGGTCCAGTGTCCGGAGTTGTGCACGCGCGGCGCCATTTCGTTGGCGATCAGCCGCCCGCGACGCACGAAGAACTCGAGGGTCAGGATCCCGGTGTAGCGAAAATGCGCCAGCACCCGCGTGAGGTAGCGCGCGGCCAGGCGCTGCCAGCGTGGCGGCCCGAAGGGCGCACAGGTGAGCCGCAGGATGCCCTGGCCGTGGACGTTGCCGCACAGCGGATAGACCGCCAGCTCGCCGCTCACGCTGCGCGCGCCGATGATCGACGCCTCGCAATCAAACGGGATCCACTCCTCGTACAGCAGCTGCGCCTTGCCGAGCTCGCTCCAGGCGCGCGCGGCGTCCGCGGGCGTGCGGATCACGGCCTGGCCCTTGCCGTCGTAACCGAGCCGGCGCGTCTTGAGCACGCCGGGCAGGCCGATGGCGCCGATGGCGCGCGTCAGCTGCGCGCGCGAGCTCACCGCACGCCAGCGCGTGGTGGGAATCTGCAGGCGCTCGAACAGGCGTTTCTCGGCAGCGCGGTCCTGGCCGGCGGCGAGCGCCGCGATCGGCGGACAGATGCGCGCGCCGTGCAGGGGCACCGCACGCAGGCTCGCCGCCGACACGTTCTCCCAGTCAAAGGTCAGGACCTCGCAGCGGCGCGCGAGCCGTGTCAGGAGTTTGCGATCGGTGAACGCGCCTCGCAGCAGCGGAGCGACCCGGCCCGCGGGCGCCTCGCGTGAGGGGTCCAGACACAGGAAATCCAGGCCGAGCGGATAACCCGCCAAAACGAGCATGCGGCCGAGCTGGCCGGCGCCCACGATGCCGACCGTCATGCGCGCGGCGTCGCACGCGGATCGGGATTGCCGAGCACGCCCGCGGTTTGCCGTTCGCGATACGCTTCCAGCGCCGTGGCGATGGCGGGGTGGCTGTTGGCGAGGATCGCAGCCGCACACAGTGCGGCGTTGGTCGCGCCCGCGGCACCGATCGCGAACGTCGCCACCGGCACGCCCGGCGGCATCTGCACGATGGACAATAGCGAATCGAGTCCCCCCAGGGATTTCGAATGCACCGGCACGCCGAGCACCGGCAGGATGGTCTTGGCGGCGGTCA
>DASWUP010000219.1:0-5052 GCA_036401635.1 Steroidobacteraceae bacterium | reverse complement strand
ATCAGCGCCGCGAATTCAAGGCGGCGCCGAGCAGTTTAGCGGTCATCCTGACGATGGGGATGACCCGCTCGTAGGCCATGCGCGTGGGTCCGATGACCCCGAGCACCCCGACCACCGAGTCCCCGTCGGCGTAGGGCGCGGTGACCACGCTGCATTCGTCGAGGATCTGGTAGCCGGATTCATGACCGATAAAGATCTGCACCCCTTCTGCCTTCAGGCTCTGGTCGAGCAGGTGCAGAAAGTCGCGCTTTTCGTTGAACGCTTCGAACAGCCGCCGCAGCTTCTCCACGCTGGTGAGCTCGGCCACCCCCATGAGGTTGGTCTCGCCCTTGATGACGTACTCGAGCCGCCCCTCGGCGCCGCTCTCGAACACCTGCTGGGCAACCGAGATCGCCTCCAGCATGATCTGGTTCATGTGCGCCTGTGCCTCGGAGAGCTGGCGCAGGATCTCCTGGCGTACCTCGGACAGCGAGCGCCCGCGGAACTGCTCATTCAGGAAGTTGGAGGCGCGCTTGAGCTCATCGGGCGAGTAACCGCGCTCGAGTTGGATGATGCGGTTCTGCACCTCGCGGTCGTTGAACACCAGCACCACCAGCACCCGGTTCTCCGACAGCGCGACGAACTCCATCTGGGTGATGGAAGCCTGACGGGTGCGGGGCAGCGTCACGACCCCCGCGAGCTGGGTCGCGCTCGACAGCAGCTGCGACACCGTGGCGATCAGGTCTGTGGAGTTGTCGCGGCTCGCCTCGAACTGACGGCGCAGCTCCGCGCTCGCCGCCTCATCGAGCGGCCGCAGCTGCAGCAGCGTGTCGACAAAGAAGCGGTAGCCCTTGTCGGTGGGCACGCGGCCGGCGGAGGTGTGAGGCGCGGCGACGAAACCCAGCTCCTCGAGATCCGCCATGACGTTGCGGACGGTGGCTGAGCTCAGCTGCAGCCCCGACTCTCGCGATAACGCCCGCGAGCCCACCGGCTGGCCGTCCCGGATGTAGCTCTCAATAAGTATCCGCAGCAGGTGTTGAGCCCGCTCGCCCAGAGCCTCGTCCCGATCGTGCGCCATAAAGCCCTTTGAATGCGACTAGCGACGGATCATGCACCCCCGCCGCAGAAAAGCTAGCTTTCGCCTGCACCGACCGTCAAGCAAGGCTTATGTGACTTGCGGCATTGGCTGCAAGGCGCGCCAGCGTGTTACAAAGGCCCGCCTCGCGATGCTGGCGGGGCTTCACCTCAAGGGCTGCCGATGGCCTTTCCTGTGCGCTGCTGCGCGTTAGTAGGCAGGTTCGCGGATCTGCGCATCGCGGAGAGCGTGAGCGCGCTGCTGCCGCACCTCGTGAGCCGGGGCGTGCGGGTGCTGGTGAGCGAGGACGCCCCCCTTGATGAGGGCCTCGCCGGCGTTTCCCGCGTGGCGGAACGCGAGTTCGGCGAGCGTGCCGACCTGGTCATCGCCATCGGTGGTGACGGCACGCTGCTGCACGGCGCGCGCCTGGTGGCGAGCGCCGGCGTGCCACTACTGGGCGTCAACCGCGGGCGCCTCGGATTCCTCACCGACGTCATGCCCCAGGACATGCTGGCGTCGGTGGACGCGGCACTCGCCGGGGAGCTGCAGGCGGACGAGCGGCCGCTGCTCATGGCCCAGCTGCACGGCGCCACCGAGGGGGAGCCGGCGCAGGCGCTCGCACTCAATGACGTGGTCATGCAGAAGCGCGAAACCGGGCGCACGCTCGACTTCGAAACCCGCCTCAACGGCCATTATGTCAACACGCACACCGGCGATGGCATCATCGTCGCGAGCGCCACCGGCTCTACCGCCTACGCGCTCTCTTGCGGCGGCCCGATCATCGAACCGCACCTGGATGCGCTGGTGATCGCGCCGATCTGCGCGCACACCCTGTCGGATCGCCCGATCGTCGTGTCGGGGCGCTCGGTCATCGAGGTGGCGCTGCTCGAGCGCCCCGACACCCAGGCGCAGGTCACCTGCGACGGCGCGGTGCTCGGCGCCCTCATCCCCGGCGGTCGCCTGGAGGTGCGCACCGGCGTCGAGCGCATCACCCTGCTGCACCCGCCGGGCCACGATTACTACAAGCTGCTGCGCTCGAAGCTGCACTGGGGCCGCGGCAGTTTCGAGCGCTGAAGGCATGCTCACCCACCTGCAGATCCGCGACTTCGCCATCATTGACTCGGTGGAGCTCGAGTTGCGTCGCGGCTTGACGGTGCTCACCGGCGAGACCGGTGCGGGCAAGTCGATCGTGGTGGACGCGCTGCAGCTGCTCGCCGGTGGCCGCGCCGGCGCCGAGGTGGTGCGCCACGGCGCCGAGCGCGCCGAAGTGTCCGGCACCTTCGACCTGGGCCGGGCGCCGCGCGAGCTGCAGAGCTGGCTCGAGGAGCAGTCCGTCAGCGGCGCAGGCGATCTGATCGTTCGCCGGGTCGTGGGGGCGGACGGGCGCTCGCGCGCCTATCTCAACGGACAGGCGGTGCCGGTACAGCTGCTGCGCGAGGCCGGCAACATCCTCATCGACATTCACGGCCAGCATGAATTCCAGTCTCTGACGCGCGCCGCTGCGCAGCGCGTGCTGCTTGATGAGTACGGCTCCCTTAGCGCGCTCACCGCCCAGGTCGGCATCGCGCATCGGTCGTGGCTCGAACGGCTCAACCGCACGCTCGAACTGGACAGCAAGGCGCGCGAGCGCGACACGCGCCTCGAGCTGCTGCGCTACCAGGCGCAGGAGCTGCAGGCGTTGCAGCTGAAGGCCGGCGAGATCGATGCTCTCACCGAGGAGGGCGCGCGGCTCGCCAACCGCGGACGGCTCGCGCAGGCTGCGCACACGGCCCTCGCGGAGCTCTACGAGAACGAAGCCGCGAGCGCGCACGCTGGCGTGAGCCGCGCGCTGCAGGCGCTGCGGGCTCTGGCGGCGCTGGATGGCAAGCTCGCCGCAGTGCTGCCGATGCTGGAGGAGGCCTCGATTCAGGTGCGCGAGGCGGCGCGCGAGCTCGAACGTTACCGCGAATCCCTCGACGTCGACGCGACGCGCCAGGAAGAGGTCGAACGGCGGCTGGCGGCGATTGAAGTGCTGGCGCGCAAGCACCGCGTCACCCCGCCGGAGCTGCCCGAGCGCGCCGGGCAGCTGGGCGTCGAGCTGGAAGCGCTCGAGCGCGCGGAGCTGGACCTAGCGGCGTCGCGCAAGGAGCTGGCGAGCGCGCTGCAGAGCTATCGTGCGCAGGCCCAGGAGCTGTCCGCCAAGCGGGTGAGCGCGGCGAGCGCACTCGCGCGCGACATCTCCGCACGCATGCAGACCCTCGGGATGTCCGGCGGGCGCCTCGAGGCGGACGTGACCCAGCAAGGCAACGCCGACCCCACCGAGCATGGCATCGATCAGATCGAGTTCCGCGTTACCGCCAACCCGGGGCAACCGCCGCGGGCACTGGCGAAGGTCGCCTCGGGGGGCGAGCTCGCGCGCCTGTCGCTCGCCGTGCAGGTGTCATGTGCGGGGGAAGCGACGCGCTGCATGGTGTTCGATGAAGTCGACGCTGGTATCGGCGGGTCGGTCGCGGAAATCGTCGGCCGCGAGCTGCGCGCGCTCGGCACGCGCGCCCAGGTGCTGTGCGTGACGCATCTGCCGCAGGTCGCGAGCCAGGCGCATCACCACCTGCGCGTCACCAAGCTCACCGATGGCCGCACCACGCGCACCACGGTCGCCGAACTCACCGCCAACGAGCGCGTCGAGGAGATTGCCCGCATGCTGGGCGGGATCGAGGTCAGCGCCAAGGCGCGCGATCACGCCCGCGAGATGCTGCATTCCGCCACGCTCGTGCCGGGCAAGGCGGTACGCACACAGCGTCCCGCGCCCGCCACCGCGCCCGCCTCCGGTGAGACGACCCCCGTCGCCACGCTGCGCGAACCGAAGCCGTCCGTCGACGACGACACCGTGCAGCAGCCGCGGCCGCCGGCCGTGAGGCGCCGCTAGCCGCTCTTATTGCGGCGGAAGGGGCAGTTCGGGCGCTTGCAGCGCCCGTAAAGGATCAGCGAGTGATCGCGGATCGTGAAGCCCAGCTTCTGCGCGACCGCGGTCTGGCGCTCCTCGATGCTCGAGTCCATGAACTCCTCCACGCGGCCGCAGTCCTGGCACACGATGTGGTCGTGATGGGTCCCCTGGTTGAGCTCGAACACTGCCATGCCGTCTTCGAAATGATGACGCGTGACCAGCCCGGCGGCCTCGAACTGAGTGAGCACGCGGTACACGGTGGCAAGGCCGATGTCCTCATTGGATTCCAGCAGCATACGGTAGATGTCCTCGGCCGATACGTGCCGGGTGGAGCTGCCCTCGAGAATCTCCAGGATCTTCAGGCGCGGCAGCGTCACCTTCAAACCGGCTTTGCGCAGATCCTTGCCTTCCACGCGAACTCTCCGGCGGAGCGCGGCAGCTTCAGTCAGCTGCGGTCGATCCGCGATCAGGTATGATTCCCCGCGATGATTATCCTCCATCGGACGCACATGCGCCTACCCTTGATCGGTGCCCTGGTGCTGCTCGCGACGACGCTGACGGGCTGCGTCTATCGCATGAACATCCAGCAGGGCAACTACCTGGAAGGCAAGACGGTCGATCAGCTGCAAGTCGGCATGACACGCAGCCAGGTGCGCTATCTGCTCGGCACACCGCTGGTGCCTGCGATGTTCGACAAGGACCGCTGGGACTACGTCTACTACTTCAAGCGCGGGCGCTTGCGCAAACCCGAGGAGCGCCACCTGATCGTGTTCTTCAGCCAGGACAAGGTGGCGCGTTTCGAGCGCAACAACGTGCCTAATGCGGCACCACAGGCGCCCGATCAGGGACCGTCGGTGTCGAAGTTCCCGACGATCTGACCGCTCAGCTCTTGCCGCTGCGGCGCTCGCGCTGCATGCGCAAGCGGCGCTGCGCGCGCGGGTCGCGGCGCAGCGGTCGGTACATCTCGATGCGATCGCCATCCGCGCAACTATCGGTGCGCGTGCGCGGCTCGCCGAAGATGCCCACCGGAGCGCAATCCCACGGGATGGCTGCGGCCGGATCGGCGGCGGCGCGC
>DASWUP010000218.1:0-5108 GCA_036401635.1 Steroidobacteraceae bacterium | reverse complement strand
GATGACGGCTCGATCGCCGCCTTCCACAACACCTGCCGGCATCGTGGCTCGCGCATCCTGCTGCAGGACTGCGGCATCGCGGGCGCGACGCTTCAGTGCCCGTACCACCGCTGGACCTACGACCTCGACGGCCGGGTCATCGGATGCGGCGCCACAGGCGAAGCCCCCGCGGCGCAGCGCGGCTTGAAGGCGCTGCACGTGAAGCAGCTCGCCGGCCTCATTTTCGTCTGTATCGCGGATGAGCCGCCGGATGATTTCGACGACATGGCACAGCGCATGACAGCGTACCTCGCACCCCACGGGCTCGCGCACGCCAAGGTCGCGAAACAGGTCGATATCATCGAGCACGGCAACTGGAAGTTCACCATCGAGAACAACCGCGAGTGTTTTCATTGCGCCGGGCACCCGGAGCTGCTGTGCTCGCTGTTCGATTTCTTTGGCGAGATCGACGAGCAACGCATGTCCGCGCAGGAGCGCGCCACCTATGCCCGCTACCAGAGGGCCCGAGAGGAGTCCGAGGCGATCTGGGGGCGTGTGGGCCTGCCGTGGCAGACCATCGAGGAGCTGCATGGCCGGCCGACGGCATTTCGCACCGAGCGGCTGGTGCTCGACGGTGCCGGCGAATCCATGACCCCGGACACCCGCGTGGCCTCGCGCCGTCTGTTAGGTAATTTGAGCGACGCGCGCCTAGGGACACTGCACTTTCACACCCAGCCGAATGCCTGGTTCCATTTCCTCTCCGACCACGCGCTCACCTTCGCCACGCTGCCGCTCGAGCGCGGCCGCACCCTGGTGCGCTGCACCTGGCTGGTGCACGCGGACGCGCAGGAAGGACGCGACTACGATCTCGAGAAGCTCACCAGCGTGTGGAACGCCACCAACAGCCAGGACGCAGCGTTCGTCGAAGAAACCCAGCGGGGCGCTTCGAGTCCCGCTTACGAGCCCGGCCCGATCGCCGCCAGCGAGTACATGGTGAAGCTGTTCCACGTCTGGTACGAAGAGCGCCTGCGCGCGGAACTGCAGCTGTAGTGCCTAACCGAGTGGTTTGCCGGCCATGTCCAGGTGCAGCAGCTTGCCGCTGTAGGGGTGCCGGGCGATGAACTCCTCGTTGAGCTCCACTCCGAGCCCGGGCTCCGTCGGCGGGATCACGTACCCCGCTTCCCAACGGATGGGTTTGACGAGCACGTCGGCATGAAATCCCTGCCAGCGCTCGATACCCTCGAGAATCAGGAAATTCGGGCTGCAGGTAGCGAGCTGGATGTTGGCGGCACCCACCACCGGCCCGCAATACAGGTGCGGCGCGAGCTGCACGTGCTGCACCTCGGCAAGCGCGGCAATTTTCTTCGCCTCCAGGATCCCCCCCGCGCGCCCCAGGTTCATCTGCACGATGGCCGCCGCGCCTGCACGCAGCAGGCGCGCAAAGTCGTATTTGGTGGCGAGGCGCTCGCCGGCGGCAATCGGGATACGAGTGGCGCGGGCCACGCGCGCCATTTCCTCGGGCGCATCCGGGGGCACCGGTTCCTCGAACCACAGCGGGTCGTAAGGCTCGAGCCGCCGCGCCAGCCGGATCGCGCCCGCGGCGGTCATCTGGCCGTGGGTGCCGAACAGCAGGTCGGCATTGGATCCGACGGCGGCGCGCAGCTGGCGCATGAAGCGCTCGCACCGATCCAGCGCCGCCAGCGACAGCTGCCGGCCATCGAAGGCCGAGTACGGTCCGGCGGGATCAAACTTCAAAGCGGTAAAGCCCTGCGCGAGGTACTCGACCGCGCGCTCCGCGGCAAGATCCGGATCCTGGTAGACATCGCTCCGGTCCCCGGGCCGCGCGTAGATGTAGGTGTAGGAGCGCAGCCGCTCGTGCACCCGGCCCCCGAGGAGGTTGTAGATGGGCTGGTTCGCTTCCTTGCCGATGATGTCCCAGCAGGCCATCTCGAGCGCGCTCAGCACCGCGATCAGCGACAGGTCGGGATGTTGGGTGTAGCCTGCCGAGTACACGCGCCGCCAGATCTTCTCGATGTTGTGCGGGTCCTCGCCGCTCAAGTAGCGCTCGAAGACATCGGTGAGCATGCGGGTCACCACCTCGGGGTGGAACGGCACGCAGTACGCCTCGCCCACCCCATGAACATTGCCGTCGGTGGTGAGCTTCACGAACACGAAGTAGCGCCCACCGTTGCCCGGAGGCGGGTTAGCGGCGATGAAGGTTTTGATATCCGTCAGTTTCATCGCGCGATGCTTATCACAGATGACCGAGTATGACTACATCGTCGTGGGCGCCGGCTCGGCCGGCTGCGTACTCGCCAACCGCCTGACTGCCACAGGCGCGCATCGCGTGCTGTTGCTGGAAGCCGGCGGCTCGGATCGCTCGCTGTGGATCCAGGTACCGATCGGCTACGGCCGCACTTTCAACGATCCGCGTTACAACTGGATGTACCAGGCGCAACCGGACCCCGCACTCGACAATCGCAGCGCCTTCTGGCCGCGCGGCAAGGTGCTGGGCGGCTCGAGCTCCATCAACGCCATGGTGTACGTGCGCGGACAGCCTGCGGACTTCGACGACTGGCGCGCTGCGGGTAATCCCGGCTGGTCCTGGAACGAGCTCCTGCCGTACTTCAAGAAGCTCGAGGATCACGCCTGGGGCTCATCCGAATTCCACGGCGCCGGGGGTCCGGTGCACGTGAGCGATGTGTCGGCCAGCGTGCATCCGCTGTGCCACACCTTCCTCGCCGCCTGCGCGAGTCTTGGCATCGAGCACACGGATGACTTCAACGGTGCGCGGGCCGAAGGCGCCGGCCTCTGGCAGGTCACCATCAAGGATGGCGTGCGCGTCTCCTGCGCCAACGCCTACCTGCGGCCCGCACGGCGCCGCGCGAACCTCGAGGTGCAGGTGCGTGCACAGGCCACCCGGGTGTTGTTTTCGGGCTCGCGGGCAGTGGGCGTGGAATATGTGCGCGCCGGGGCGCAGCGAGAGGCGCGTGCGCGCCGTGAAGTGCTGCTGGCGGCCGGGGCGGTCAACTCGCCGCAACTGCTCGAGCTGTCAGGCATCGGCGATGCGCAGCTGCTTAAGGAATTCAACATTCCGGTGATCGCCGACTCTCCCGCCGTCGGTCGCGGGCTGCAGGACCACCTCGCAGTGTCGTATTTCTACCGCTCGCGGGTGCCGACGCTCAACGATCAGCTCGCCCCGTTCCTGGGCAAGGTGACGGCGGCTCTCAAGTACGCGCTCGGACGGTGCGGCCCGCTCGCCATGAGCGTCAACCAGGCTGGCGCCTTCCTGCGCGGCCGAGCGGATCTGACACGCCCCAATCTGCACATCTACTTCAACCCCGCCAGTTACAGCACCACGACCTCAGGTCCGAGGCGGCGTCTGCTGAACCCCGACCCCTACCCCGGATTCCTGATGTCGTTCAACACCTGTCGGCCGACGAGCCGCGGCACGATCCACATCCGCTCGAGGGATCCGCTTGCCAGTCCCGCCATCGTCCCGAATTCTCTCTCCACCGAAGCGGATCTGCAGGACGTGTTCGAGGGCGCGCGGGTACTGAGGAGGATCGCGGGCTCGCGGCCACTTGCGGACGTCATCGAGGCGGAGCGTGAACCGGGCGCGCAGGTGCAGTCCGACACCGCGGTGCTGGCGGACTTTCGCCGCCGCGCCGGCTCGGTGTTCCACGCCTGCGGAACGTGCGCCATGGGATCCGAGCCGCGCACGTCCGTGCTCGATCCGCGGCTGCGGGTACGCGGCGTGACCGGCCTGCGCGTCGCCGACGCATCGATATTTCCGAATCTCACTTCGGGCAATACCAATGCCCCGACCATCTTGGTCGCGGAAAAAGCGGCGGATCTCATTCTTGAAGACAGTGGCGCGGCGCGGGCGTAACCTGAATCCGACTTGCGATCGGACGAACCTATGAATGAACTTCGATCGAGCCTTGCCTCGGAACGCGCGGGCGACGCTCTCACGTGGGTGCCGACGACATCCCTCGCGGAACGCTGGTACGTGCTCATCATGATGTGCCTGGTGTACACCCTGAGCATCGC
Source organism: Steroidobacteraceae bacterium (assembly GCA_036401635.1). GTDB lineage: Bacteria > Pseudomonadota > Gammaproteobacteria > Steroidobacterales > Steroidobacteraceae > 13-2-20CM-66-19. The sequence continues at coordinate 1,076 of DASWUP010000218.1, read as the reverse complement.
CGATCGCTACGTGGTGTCCACCGTGCTCGATCCGATCCGGCTCGAGCTGCATCTGACAGACTCCGGCGTCGCCTGGCTCACCGGGGCGGCCTTCGGACTGTTCTACGTCGTGCTGGGCTTTCCCCTCTCCTGGCTCATCGATCGGAAGAACCGCCGTAACATTGTCGCGATATGTCTGGTGCTGTGGTCGGTGATGACCGCCGTGTGCGGGCTGGCGCGCACCTCGCTGCAGTTCTTCTTCGCCCGCGTCGGGGTCACGGTCGGCGAAGCTGGCGGCACGCCGGGTGCGAATTCGCTTCTATCCGACTACTTCCCCGCAGGCCGGCGTGCCATGGCGCTCACCGTGTTCGCACTCGGTGCCCCTATCGGCGCCTGGGTCGGCTACAACGTCGCCGGAATCATCGCCGATCGCTACGGCTGGCGCGCGGTGTTCTTCGCGCTCGGGGTGCCAGGGGTACTGGCCGGGATCGCGGTATGGCTCACGGTGCGCGAGCCCAAGCGCGGCTGTCTCGACAGCGGCGACGACGGCAACGCTCCGTCGTTCTTCACCACCATGCGCTTCATGTGGCAACAGCGTTCCGCGGTGCATGTGATCATGGGCACGGCGCTGTGCGCATTGTGGGGCTGGGGGCTGATGTTCTGGACGCCCACGTTCCTGCAACGCACTTATCATATGAGCGTCGGCGAGGCCGGTGTCTTCACCCAAAACATGCATCTGTGGGGAGGAGGTATCGCGACCGTCCTCACGGGCTGGCTCATGGCCCGGCGCGGCATGGCCGATGCCCGTCACATCGTGTGGCTGCTTGGCGGCGGCATCGCAATCGCGACACTCGCCTCCGGGGTGCTCTACTACACCCGTGACCTGGCGCTCGCGAAGGCGATGTTGTGGATCTTCGTCCCCTCGATCTACTTCTATATCGGGCCGGGCTTCGGCCTGCTCAATAACCTGGCGCAGTGCCGCATGCGGGCGATGTTCTGTGCCACGGTGCTGTTCCTGGCGAATCTGGGCAATCTCGTCATCGCGCCCCCGCTGATCGGCTCCTTGAGTGACTGGTTCGCGCCCAATCACGTCTCGA
>DASWUP010000217.1:0-1935 GCA_036401635.1 Steroidobacteraceae bacterium | reverse complement strand
GACCGCGAGAAGCTCGGCCGCGCCATGATGGAGCTGTACAAGCGCGAGAAGATCAATCCGGTCGCCGGCTGCCTGCCGATCATCATCCAGATCCCGGTGTTCCTGGCGTTCTACTGGGTGCTGCTCGAGAGCGTGGAAATGCGCCAGGCGCCGTTCGCGTTCTGGATCCACGATCTGTCCTCGCGCGACCCGCTGTTCATCCTGCCCGCCATCATGGCCGTGGCGATGTTCGTGCAGTACAAGCTCAACCCCGCGCCCCCCGATCCGGTGCAGGCGAAAGTCTTCATGATCATGCCGATCGCCATGTCGGCGACGTTCGCGTTTTTCCCGGCGGGCCTGGTGCTGTACTGGGTGACCAACACCGTCCTGTCGATCGCCCAGCAGTGGAACATCAACCGGCGCATCGCGGCGCTCGTAGCGGCCAAAAGAACCTGACCGGGATGCGCGGCGCGCGACCCCGCCCGCCGCTTCCTTTTTGACGGCATCCGGCGGTAGCCTTGCGAGCAGCCCAACATGACGCGCACGGATACCATCGTGGCCGCGGCAACGCCCCCGGGACGAGGGGGCGTCGGCATCGTGCGCATCTCAGGCCCGAAGGTGCCGGAAGTCGCCGCGGTCATGCTGGGAGAGCTGCCGCGCGCGCGCCATGCGACCTTTGCGCGCTTCCTCGACGCGCAGCGCGACCCGATCGACGCAGGCCTCGCGCTGTTCTTTCCCGCGCCGCATTCTTACACCGGTGAGCACATCCTCGAGCTGCACGGACACGGCGGGCCGCTGGTGATGGAGGCGCTCGTCTCGCGGGCCGTGGAGCTCGGCGCGCGCCGCGCGCACGCCGGGGAATTCACCCAGCGGGCTTTCCTCAACGACAAACTCGATCTGGCGCAGGCGGAAGCGGTTGCCGATCTGATCGACGCGGGCTCGCGCGAGGCGGTACGCGCCGCCATGCGCTCGCTGCAGGGGGAGTTCTCCGCCATGGTGCGCGGACTCACCGAAGCGGTGATCGATCTGCGCACCTTCGTCGAGGCGGCGATCGACTTTCCCGAAGAAGAGATCGATTTCCTTGGCGACCGCGAGCTCAGCAAGCGCTTCGAGGCGGTGCACGACCATTTCGCGGGCGTGCTGGAAAGTGCGCGCCAGGGGCGCTTGCTGCGCGAGGGCATGACGGTGGTCATCGCCGGCCGGCCGAACGCCGGCAAGTCGAGCCTCTTGAACCGCCTCGCCGGCTACGATGCGGCGATCGTGACGGCCATTCCCGGCACCACGCGCGATGTGGTGCGCGAGCGCATCAGCATCGATGGCATGCCGCTGCACGTGCTGGACACCGCGGGCCTGCGTGACGGGGGCGATCTGGTGGAGGAGGAGGGTATGCGGCGCGCACAGGCCGAGATGCAGCGCGCCGACCGGGTGCTGTTCGTCATCGACACCGTGGAAGACCCGGCGGCCACCGCCTTTCGCGAGGAGCGCGTGCGCTTGCCGGCGGATGTCCCGGTCACGCTGGTGTTCAACAAGTGCGATCTCGCCATCGGCCTGCCGGTCGCCGACACGGTCAGCGGCCCGCCACGCATCACGCTGTCTGCCTTGAGCGGCGAGGGCCTGGAGGAGCTGCGCACGCATTTGAAGAACTGCATGGGGTACCAGACCGTGGACGGCGGCGCGATCAGCGCCCGCCTCCGGCACCTGGAGGCGCTTGCGCGGGCGCGCCGGCACACGGAAGAGGCCGCGCGTCAGCTCACCGAGCAGCGTGCCGGGGAGCTGGGGGCCGAGGAGCTGCGCGCTGCGCAGCAGGCCTTGAGCGAAATCACCGGCGATTTCACCAGCGAGGATCTGCTGGGGCGGATCTTCGCCGGGTTCTGCATCGGGAAGTAGCCATGAAACGAGCGCTGCGAGTCTTGGGTCTTGGAATCGGCTTGCTCAGCGCGGCCACTGCTGCGGCCG
>DASWUP010000216.1:0-2120 GCA_036401635.1 Steroidobacteraceae bacterium | reverse complement strand
CGCGCATCGCATCAGCCAGCGGCCGTGTGCCTTCGAGTACATTCCACGAACTGACCTGTGTCGTTTTATGGTCGATAATGGCGCGTATGTAGCCTACACGGCGAGGCCCGGGGCCGCCTGCACCCGTGCTTGCTGAGACAGCTGAGGTCATTTGAAGCTCACGTCCGACTCACTTGGCGCGCACTTGGCACAACGGCTGTCACCGGCGTATCTCATCTCCGGTGACGAGCCGCTGCTTAGCGGGGAAGCGGCGGATGCCGTGCGCGCGCGGGCGCGTGCCGCCGGCTTCACCGAGCGCGAGGTGCATTTCATCGAGCGCGCTACCGACTGGGACGAGGTGCGCGCGTCCGCGAGCAACCTGTCGTTGTTCGGGGCGCGCCGCGTGCTGGAGATTCGCCTCGCGAGCGGCAAGCCCGGGACCGCCGGCAACGCGGCGCTCGTGGCGCTGCTCGCAGCGCGTGATCCGGACACGCTGTTCCTCATTCTCGCGCCCCGCCTGGATCGGGACGCGCAGAGCGCCGAGTGGGTGCGCTCGCTCGAGGCGCACGGTGCGTGGGTACAGATCTGGCCGGTGGATGCGTCGCGCCTGGTGGCCTGGCTGCGGGGTCGCGCCCGACGGCTCAAGCTCGAGGTGAGCGAGCCGGCGCTCGAGCTGCTCGCCGCGCGCACGGAGGGCAACCTGCTCGCCGCGTACCAGGAGCTGAGCAAGCTCACGCTGCTCGTGGGCAGCGGTACGCTGACGCCCGAGGACGTGGTGGCCAGCGTCGCCGACAGTGCGCGCTTCGATGTGTTTCAGCTCGGCGAGGCGGTGCTCGCCGGAGATGCGCCACGGGCACTGCGCATGCTCGCGGGTCTGCGCGCGGAAGGCACCGAGCGCACGCTCGTGCTGTGGGCGCTCACCAAGGCACTGCGGGACGTGTGGAATGCCCTGGAGGGCGGGGGCAGGGTCCCCGCGTGGCAGCGCCAGGGCGCAGCACTCGCGCAGGCACTCAAGCGTGCGCCGCGCCTGCCGTTCGCCACGCTCGCGCTGCGTGCCGGACGCGCCGATCGCATGATCAAGGGTCGCCTCCCCGGGGACGCGTGGGATGAGATGGCGCTGTTCGCGGCACACATGTGTGGCGAGCCGGCCATGGCACTCTCCCCGCCCGGGGCGGCGCGGGCGCGCTCGTGATGCAGCCGATCGGGGTTTTCGGCGGCACCTTCGATCCGGTTCACTGCGGGCATCTGCGCACGGCGTTCGAGCTGTGGCAGGAGCTGCGGCTGGCTGAGGTGCGCTTCGTCCCCACCGGCAGCCCGCCGCACCGCGATCAGCTGTACGCAAGCGCCGAGCTGCGCCTGAAAATGGTACACGCCGCGGTGGCGGACCAGCCGCGCTTCGTGGTCGATGATCGCGAGGTGCGACGCAGCGGCGTGTCGTATTCCGTCGACACGCTCACCGAGCTGCGCCACGAGCATCCCGGGCGCTCCCTGTGCCTGCTGCTCGGCATGGACGCGTTTCTCGGGCTGCCGAACTGGCACCGCTGGCGCGAGATCCTTCCGCTGGCGCATATCGTGGTGGCGTATCGCCCCGGCTGGCGCGCCCCGAGCACCGGCCCACTGGGTGAGCTCATGGTCGATCACGGCACGGGCGCGGTGCGCACGCTGCACGAGGAGCCTGCAGGAAGGGTGTACGTGCGCCCGGTGACGCAGCTGGAGATTTCTTCGACCGAACTGCGCGCGCTCATCGTCGCCGGCCGCGACCCGCGCTACCTGGTTCCCGACGCCGTGAGGCAGATCATTCTCGAGACGAGGTGCTATGCTCCAAGGCAGGATCCGCGCACCCCGTGAAGAGTCACGGCTTTTTAGGAGAATTAACTTAAGCACATGATTACCCGCACACGCCTGCGCCCCGAGGAGGAGCGCGTCTCGCCGTTACAGCAAGCCGTGACGACCGCGCTCGACGATATGAAAGCCGTGAATGTCAGGGTGCTGGATGTCCGGGGCCTGACCGATATTGCCGACACGATGGTCATCGCGTGCGGCAACTCCGACCGTCACGTGCGCTCGATTGCGGAGCGCGTGGTCGAGAAGGCCAGGAGCGCGGGCTTCCGCCCGCTCGGCACCGAGGGCGCCCGCGATGG
>DASWUP010000215.1:0-1861 GCA_036401635.1 Steroidobacteraceae bacterium | reverse complement strand
GCGGGCCGCGGGAAGAAATCGCCGTTGCGGGCTAGCAGCTGCTCGGCGCTGAGCCGGCGCAGCACGGCGAGGTCGGCATCGATTGTGGCGCCGCTGCGTTCGGCGGCGGCAAGCCCCGCCAGCGGCGGTAGTGCCGGACTCTGCAATATGGCTTGCCGGAACAGGCCGCGCACCAGCGGTGAGGTCATGAGGACGGCGATCGAGACGGCGCCGGCCGATTCCCCGAATACAGTCACGCGGCCGGGATCCCCGCCGAATGCTTCGATGTTGGTTCTGACCCACTTCAGTGCCGCGATCTGGTCGAGCAGTCCGTAGTTGCCCGAGGCATGCTCGGGCGATTCTGCGGACAACATCGGGTGTGCGAGGAAGCCAAAAATCCCGGCACGGTAGTTGAAGCTGACCACGACCACTCCGAGAGCGGCGAGCTTCACCCCGTCATACAAGGGATACGCGGATGAGCCACCGACGAACGCGCCGCCGTAGATGAAAACCATCACCGCTCGATGCCTGCCCGTGCCATGGGCGCTGGTCCAGACGTTGATGGTCAGGCAGTCCTCGCTGACACCCTGGCCGGTGGGAATGACGTAGGGCGTTTGCACGCAATCCTCGCCAAAGCGGGTTGCATCGCGTACGCCCTGCCAGGGAAGGGGCGGCTGCGGCGGGCGCCAGCGCAGAGAGCCCACTGGCGGCGCGGCAAAGGGGATGCCCTTGAAGGCCAGGACGTCGTTGCCCGACCCCGCGACTGCCCCTGAATTCGTCTCGATGACCCGATGCGCCGGCAAGCCAGTTGCGGCTGCCGCCGGGGCCGACGACAGCAGCGCCAGTGCGGCGAGGCCTGCGACCTGCCCGCGGCATCCGAGCGAGCTCATGGTGCCAGCGCGTTGATGATCAGGCGCTGCGTAGCGCTCTCATCGAGAGCCAAGCAGACGGCGACGTTCGGCGCGCCGCTCACCGGCCGCGTGTAACCGCGTTCATCGACAGCGACCCGCAGCGCAGACACCGGGCAGGCCGATGGCTGCAGCATCCACACGACCGGCACCACATCGAACAGCGTGGGCGTGACCTGCCCCCAGCTGTTGAGGAGCCGCCACTGGTGATACAAGAGCGCCAGCGCATCGGACGCGGGCGACCCGTAGGCGAACAGCCGCTCGCGCCGGACTTCGTCGAACTTGATCTGCGTCGAATCGAGCGGAAACATCCTCACCGGGACCCCGGCTGCGAGCAGGACAACGAGGCCATGCGGCGCCGAGGCCACGTTGTATTCGGCGCTTGGTTGGGCGACGGGGATCACGCCACCCTGGTTGTACCCGGCGTGGATCGATCCGCCCATCATCACGACCTGCCTGAGTTTGCCAAGTGCGCCGGGGTCACGGCGTTGCAAGGCTTCGATGTTGCTGAGCGGCGCCAGCGCGATGAGCGTGATCTCGCCGGGGTGCCCGCGCGCCTGCTGGCGGATGAATTCGATCGCATCAGGTGCCGGGGATGTGTCCGTGGCGCCGAGAGCCCATTTCTTTTGCGTGAACGGGACCGTATTCGGTGTCGCAGGTCCCTGGGCGACCACGACGTCATGGCGACCCAGAGTGGCGAGGAGCCGGCGAACCAACAGGGTGCGGGTGCGCGTGTCTCCCCAGGCGGTGGTGACGCCGATCACCTTGAGACGCGGATCCCCGAGGGCGACCGTCAGCGCGAAAGCGTCGTCGATGTCATCGCCGATATCGGTGTCGATGATGACGGGCTGCGCAAGCGGCGCCGCCGGAGCGGCGTGCACCCGGTCGGATTGCGCGAGGCTGAGCGCCGCAGCCCCCAGCATCACCGCCATGCGCCCAAAAAGCTCCATCACTGCACCGGCGGCGGCGGCGCG
>DASWUP010000214.1:0-4898 GCA_036401635.1 Steroidobacteraceae bacterium | reverse complement strand
GCCGAGGCCGACCAGCTCGCGATTCTTGCCCTCCATGTTCAGCGGTACCGGAGCGATTGCCAGGCCCAGTTCCACCTTGGATTCTTCATCGTCCCCATTCTCCGCGGCGTGTCCCCGCGGCGAAGTCATCAAAGCTCCTGTCGCTGCAAGCACCACCAGTGCGGCTGCCGCTCCAGAAGTTTTGATCAATTGCTGAAGTGTCATTGCTTGCTCCTTACATTGGTTAATGTGCGGCGAGAATTAACAAATATGGGGTCATATTTTGCCACCGGCTGGCGGCATTCTTACGTTGGCGGACCGCCGGTGACCGGGATAATTGCGCGCTGCATGATGACAGCGATGAGAGTGTGCGAGGTTAGTTATCGGTGGCAGAACAGCCCGACCTTGTTTCTTTCGCGCGGGTAATTACTCCCTTCGATCCTGACAAGCAATGGGTGCTAACCCGTAGCCGTGTGTGGCTTTCAGCCATCACCGATTCGCTCGAACGCCAGTCTAGCTGACTAAGCGTCCGCCGGCGCCGGCCGCGCCCGCAGCGGCCGGGCGCTGCGGCTGATGCCGAGCGCGCCGCTGCGCACCACCTCGAGGAGCTCCGCGCGCCGGCCGAGGTCGGCGACGAAGCTGTTGACCTCCGCCTCGCTTGCCGTCAGCTCGACGATGAAGCCCTCCACCGCCGGATCGAGCACGCGGCCGCCGCTGCGCACCACCTGCCCACGCACCGCGTCGGTGTGGGCGGGATCAACCTTGAGTTTGAGCAGCACCAGCTCGCGCTCCAGGTGTTCGCCGCGGGTCATGTCGAGGACATTCACCACGTCCACCAGCTTGTTGAGCTGGTTGGCGATCTGCTGGATGACTTGGTCCGATCCCTTGGTGACCAGGGTGAGGCGCGAGACCGTGGGGTCGTCGGTCGGCGCCACCGACAGGGATTCGATGTTGTAGCCGCGCGTGGAGAACAGGCCGGCGACTCGCGTGAGGGCGCCGGCTTCGTTTTGCAGCAGGATCGCGATGATATGGCGCATGACTGAACGGCCCGCAGAATAAAGGATCAGCGCGAGTTTGCACCACGGAAACAAGCTGCTAGGCTCATTTGTTTCTTTCGAGCCTTCCCCGCAGCACGCAGGTTCCGTAAAGCGCGTCCATGAGCGACACGGTGATCCAGCCACGCCCGGTGGGACATCCGCTGGGCGGCGTAAGAATGAGCGGCGCCCGCATGATCATGCAGGTGCTCGCGGACGAGGGCGTCAGCGCGATATTCGGCTACAGCGGCGGGGCGATCCTGCCCACTTACGACGCGGTGTTTCTCTACAACGAGCAGTGCGCCCGCCTGGGCGAGCCGCAGATTCCCCTCATCGTCCCGGCCAACGAGCAGGGGGCGGGCTTCATGGCGGCGGGCTACGCGCGCGCCTCGGGCCGAGTGGGGGTGTGCCTGGTCACTTCCGGACCCGGCGCGACGAACACTGTTACACCGGTGCGCGATTGCATGGCGGATTCGATACCGATTGTCGTAATTTGCGGCCAGGTCTCGACCGCCGCCATCGGCACCGACGCCTTCCAGGAGGCACCGGTGCCCTCGATGATGGGGGCAGTCGCGAAGCATATTTTCCTGGTCACCGATCCGACCAGGCTCGAGGCCACGATGCGCACGGCGTTCGAGATCGCCCGCACCGGCCGGCCGGGTCCGGTAGTCGTGGATATCCCCAAGGACGTTCAGGCCTGGGAGGGTGTCTTCCAGGGCGAGGGCCTGCTGCCGATTCCCGGCTACCGCCGCCGCATGCACGAGCTCACGCAGGCATCGCTCGACACCCCGTCGGCCGCGCGCTTCTTCGCCATGCTGGGTGAATCCCGCCGCCCGCTCATTTACGCCGGTGGCGGCGTGATCAACGGCAACGCCGCCGGCGCGCTCGCCGAGTTCGCCACCACCTTCAGCGTTCCGGTGGTGACTACGCTCATGGGGATCGGGGCGCTCGCCACCACGCATGCACTCTCCATGCGCATGCTCGGCATGCACGGCGCCGCGTTCGCCAACTACGCCGTTGATGATTGTGACTTCCTGATCGCGGTCGGCGCGCGCTTCGATGACCGCGTGGCGGGCGTGCCCGCGAAGTTCGCCCGCAACGCGCAGCGCATCGCGCACCTGGACGTCGATCGCGCCGAGGTGAACAAGGTCAAGCGCGTGCACTGGAGCCACGTGGGGCTGCTCGCCGAGGCGCTGCGGGCGCTGACCGCGCACGGGCGGCAGACGCAGTTTCAGCGCGACTTCGGCGCCTGGCTGGCCGAGCTCGCCGAGCTGAAGCGCGTGTATGCCATGAACTACGACCGTGCCAGTCCCCTGATCCAGCCGTACTACGTCATCGAGGAGCTCAACCGCCACGCGCGCGGTGAAGCCGTCATCACCACCGGTGTGGGCCAGCACCAGATGTGGGCGGCACAGTACTGCGATTTCGCCTCACCAAGGCTGTGGCTGACCTCCGGCAGCATGGGAACCATGGGGTTCGGCCTGCCGGCGGCTATCGGGGCGCAGATCGCCTGCCCGCAGCGCCTGGTGATCGACATCGACGGGGATTCCAGCATCCGCATGAACATCGGAGAACTCGAGACCGTGACCACCTACGACCTGCCGCTGAAGGTCATGGTGCTCAACAACTTCGGCGACGGCATGGTCAAGCAGTGGCAGAAGCTGTTCTTCAAGGGTCGCCTGTCGGCGAGCGATCGCTCGCTGCACAAGAAGGACTTCGTCAAGGCGGCGCAGGCCGACGGCTTTCGCTACGCGGTGCGCCTGGAGCGCAAGCAGGACGTGCCGCGCGTCATCGCGGAGTTCGTGGCGTTCGCGGGGCCGGCGTTCCTCGAAGTGATGATCGACCCGGACGCCGGGGTCTACCCGATGGTGGGGCCGGGGCAGAGCTACGACGAGATGATCACCGGCGAATTCATTCCCTCGCGTCACAAGGTCGACATCAAGACCCCGGGACCCTCGGAGATGTTCTGAAGCGCGGGAGATTGCCGTGAAGTATCTGCACACCATGGTCCGCGTCACCGACATCGACGCATCGCTCAGGTTCTACCGCGACGCGCTCGGGCTCACCGAGCTGTCACGCAAGGACTACCCGCAGGGACGCTACACGCTGGTGTTCCTGGCGGCGCCGGGCGATGAGGCGGCCCAGGTGGAACTCACCTACAACTGGGACCCGGAGATCTACTCGGGCGGGCGTAACTTCGGGCATCTGGCCTACGCGGTGGATGACATCTACGCCACCTGCCAGCGCCTGCGCGATCACGGCGTGACCATCCTGCGGCCCCCGCGCGACGGGCACATGGCGTTCGTGCGCTCGCCGGACAACGTTTCCATCGAGCTGCTGCAGCGGGGTGCCGCGCTCGCACCCGCCGAACCGTGGAAGTCGATGCCCAACACCGGCAGCTGGTAGGGGGCAGCTGGTAGGGGCAGCTGGCAGGCGCATCAACCGCGCATGAAAACCATCCCGAGCCTGCTGATCGCGGCGGTGTTCGCGACGCTGACGTTCGCGGTGTGGGCGTATGTGAATCGCCCGACGCGCGAGCCTCCCTGGCCGGCGCGCATCGAGGGATTCGCGTTCTCGCCGTTCCGCGCCAACGAGAACCCGAATCACCTGCAGATGCCCACCGATGCGGAGATCGACTCGGACCTCACGCTGCTCGAGGGCAAGGTCAAGGCGCTGCGCACCTACAGCGTCGACAAGACGCTCGCCGACGTACCCGAGCTCGCCGAGCGCCACGACCTGAACGTCGCCCTCGGCGCCTGGATCGACGGTCATCGCGACAACAATGAACAGCAACTGCAGACAGCGATTGCTCTCGCCAACACTCATATCAATGTGGTGCGGGTCCTCGTCGGCAACGAGGTGATCCTGCGCGGCGACTTGCCGCTCGCGGAGCTCGAGGCCTATCTGGATCGCACCCGCGCGGCGATCGAGCAGCCGGTGAGCACCGCCGAGCCCTGGCACGTGTGGCTCGCGCATCCGGAGCTGGCGCAACACGTCGACTTCATCGGCGTGCACCTGTTGCCGTACTGGGAAGGCGTCGCGGTCGATGCCGCCGTCAGCTACTCGGTGACGCAGTTCAAGCGCCTGCAGCAGCTGTTCCCGCATAAGTCGATCATCGTCGCCGAGATCGGCTGGCCAAGCCGCGGCCGCACCCGCGAGTCGGCGGTCGCATCCGATGCCAACGAGGCGCTGTTCCTGCGGCGCTTCCTGCACCGCGCCGAACAGGAGCAGATCGTCTATTACGTGATGGAAGCCTTCGATCAGCCCTGGAAGGCGTACATGGAAGGCGCGGTCGGCTCGTACTGGGGGGTGTACGACGTGAACCGGCATCCGAAGTTTGCCTTCACCGCGCCGATCGTGCGCGTGCCGGAGTGGCACATTCTCGCCGCGGTGTCGGTCGCGGTTGCGCTGCTGGTGCTGGGGCTGCTCTATCTGACCAGCGACACGCTGCGCAACCGCGGACGCAGTTTCCTCGCCGTCGTGGTGTACGCCGCCGCTACCATCGCGGTGTGGGTGTTCTACGACTTCACGCAGCAGTACATGACTGTCTCCAGCGTCATCGCCGGGGTGCTGCTGCTGCTCGGGATGCTGGGCGTGATGCTGGTGCTGCTCGCCGAGGCGCACGAGTGGGCCGAGGCGCACTGGGTCACGTACCGGCGACGGCTGGGGGCGCCGCTGCTCGGCACTGGCCCGCGGCCGCCGAAGGTCTCGATCCACGTGCCGGCCTACAACGAGCCGCCGGCGATGCTGATCGAGACCCTCGATGCGCTCGCACGCCTCGACTATCCGGACTTCGAGGTGCTGGTCATCGACAACAACACCCGCGACGAGGCGGTCTGGCGCCCGGTGCAGGCGCACTGCGCCAGCCTCGGTGCGCGCTTCCGG